>DAOUEH010000109.1:0-5719 GCA_034430635.1 Dehalococcoidales bacterium
CTGCTGGGGGAGGGCTACGACATCGTCTACGTGGGCAACGGCCGCTCCGACATCCACCCGGCGCGCCGTGCCGTCAAGGTCTTCGCCATCGACGACCTGCTCCGCGTCTGCCGCCAGGCGGGCCTGGCCTGCACGCCCTTTACTGACCTGCACGACGTCATCAGGGGGCTGGAAGAGATAGGGCGGGACTAGCCCGTTTTCAGGGTGATGCCCACCGGGCAGTGGTCGGAGCCCATTACCTCGGCCATGATGAAGGCGCTGGTGAGCGACGGCAGCAGATTTTCGCTCACAAAGAAGTAGTCAATCCTCCAGCCGACGTTCCTGGCCCGCGCCCCGGTCTTCATGTCCCAGTAGCTGTACTGTCCCGGCTCCGAGTGGAAGTGGCGGAAGGTATCCACGTAGCCGTGGGCGACGAGCTTATCTATCCAGGCGCGCTCCTCGGGCAGGAAGCCGGTGTTCTTGACGTTCTCTTTGGGCCGCGCCAGGTCTATTTCTTTATGGGCGGTGTTCACGTCCCCGCAGATGACCAGTTTCCGCCCGGCTTTCACCAGGTCGTCGGCGTACTTCAGGAATACCTCGTAGAAGTCCAGTTTATAAGGCACGCGCTTGTTGCCCGCCCCGCCGTTGGGGAAATAGACATTACAGAGGGTAAAGGCGGGATACTCGCCGACGATGACGCGCCCCTCCAGGTCGAGGGAGGACTTGCCGAGGTCGTAGCGTACCGCGGCGGGCTTCTCCTGAGTGAAGGTGGCCACACCCGCGTAGCCCCTCTTTTCCGGGTAGTTCCAGTAGGCATGGTAGCCGGCCGGGTCTTTCAGCTCGTCGTCTATCTGGTCGGGCCGGGCCTTGGTCTCCTGCAGGCAGAGGATATCAGGCTTATCCTTATTCAGCCAGTCCAGGAAGCCCTTTTTGGCCGCCGCCCGGACGCCGTTGACGTTCCAGCTTAAGAGGCGTATCTCGCTCATAACTCCATCCCCCGTTTGAAACGGGCGTGTTTATTTATTATACTTTTAACAGGGCGAAAAATGCCATACGGGTTAGACCGGGCTCCCTAGCGTTTCCCGTTTTCTCAAAGAAGGGTTATTTCGTTTTGGAGAAAGTATTTACTAACCTTACCAACGGCGGGCCGGTACAGGTCTACGTGCGGGACGGTAAAATCGTGCGTGTGCGCCCGCTGGTGCTGGACGGTAGCGACGCCGCCTCCTGGGAAATCGAGGCGGGGGGTCGTCGGTTCTCGCCGCTGCGCAAGGCGTGCGTGGCCCCTTTTACCGCCGTGGAGAAGGCGCGTATCTACTCCGCGGCGCGCCTCAAGCACCCCCTCATCCGCGAGGACTTCGACCCGGACGGTAAAAGAAACCCGCAAAACCGGGGCAAGTCCGGCTACAAGCGCATCTCCTGGGACACGGCTTTAGACATCGTCGCCGGGGAGATGCAGCGTATCCGGGAGAAATACGGGCCGGAGGCTATTATGTCCCGCGCCTCGTCGCACCACAACTGGGGCAACGTGGGCTACCGCACCTCCACCTGGGCGCGCTTCTTCAACCTCATCGGCTTTACCGATATTATGGACAATCCCGATAGCTGGGAGGGCTGGCACTGGGGGGCCACCCACGCCTACGGCTTCTTCTGGCGGCTGGGCATGCCGGAGCAGTACGACCTGCTGGAGGACGCCCTGAAGCATACCGACATGGTCGTCCACTGGGGCAACGACCCGGACTCGACGCGCGGCATCTACGGCGGGCAGGAGTCGGCCATGTGGCGGCTCTGGCTGCGCGAGCTGGGCAAGAAGCAGGTCTTCATCGACCCGTTCTGCAACTACACGGCCACCATCCTCGGCGACAAGTGGCTGGCACCCCGCCCCGGCACTGACGCCGCTATGGCCGAGGCCATCGCCCACGTCTGGCTCACCGAGGGCACCTATGATAAAAAATACATAGCCGGGCGCACCGTCGGCTTCGACGAATTTAAAAAGCATATCCTGGGCGAGTCGGACGGCACCCCGCGCACGCCGGACTGGGCGGAGGCCATAACCGACGTACCCGCCCGCGATATCAAGGCCCTGGCGCGGCAGTGGGCCGCCGGGCGCACCATGCTGGCCGCCGGCTCGCGGGGCGGCGAATCGGGGGCCTGCCGGCAGGCCTACGGCACCGAGTGGGCGCGGCTGATGGTGCTCCTCCAGGCGATGCAGGGGCTGGGCAAGCCCGGCGTCAACATCTGGGGGACGACCATGGGCACCCCCTATAACGCCGATTTTAATTTTCCCGGCTACAGCTCCTACGGGCCCAATTTCCTCAACGGCTTCGCCGAGAAGCCGGTAGAAAACCCGGTGAAGCAGCGCATCTACCGCCTGCTCGTCCCGGAGGCCATCCTCGACCCGCCGATACAGTGGCTGGGCGAGACCTTCTGCGGCCAGTCGCTGGAGCAGCAGTTCATCCCCTTTACCTACCCCGCCCCCGGCTGCTCGGAGGTAAAGATGTACTACCGCTACGGCGGCTCCTATCTCGGCACGATGACCGCTACCAAACGCTGGGTACGCATGTACCAGAGCCCCCGGCTGGAGTTCGTCGTCAACCAGGACTGCTGGTGGTGCACCGAGACGGGCCTGGCCGACATCATCCTGCCCGCCTGCACCAACTTCGAGCGCTGCGACATCGGCGAGTGGGCCAATACCGGCGGCTACACGCACCACGGCTCCAACGCCTGCAACCACCGCATCATCGTCTACCAGCATAAGTGCATCGAGCCGCTCTACGAGTCCAAGTCGGACTACCGGATATTCACCGAGCTGGCCGACCGGCTGGGTGTGAAGGAAGAGTTCACCGAGGGCAACACCGAGGAGGACTGGGTGGAGAAGGTCTATCACGCCTCCGACCTGCCGCAGTATATCTCCTTCGCCGACTTCAGGGAGAAGGGCTATTTCATCGTCCCCATGCCGGAGGATTATAAATCTACGCCGGGGCTGCGCTGGTTCGCCGAGGGGCGGGCCTGCGATACCCCCGACCACTTCAACCCCAAGCGTGGCACCAGAAAGGCGAAAGAGCTGGGGACTTACAGCGGCAGGGTGGAGTTCGTCTCGCAGAGCCTCCTCAAGCACCTCCCCGACGACCCGGAGCGGCCGCCCCTGCCGCGCTATATCCCTTCCTGGGAGGGCTACGACTCGGAGTTAATCGAGAAATACCCCCTCCAGCTCATCACCCCCCACCCCCGCTACTCCTTCCACACCCACCACGACGCCAACGCCAGCTGGCTGGGGGAAATTGCCGGCCACCGTGTCCTCAAGGACGGCTACCACTGGCGCCCGGCGCGCCTCAGCCCGCCCGACGCGGCGGCGCGGGGCATTGCCACCGGCGATATTATCAAGCTCTATAACGACCGCGGCGCCGTGCTCTGCATCGCCGAGGTTACCGAGCGTATCAAGCCGGGGGTGGCCCACTGCTATTACGGCTCCGGTAAGTACGACCCCATCGAGCCGGGGAACCCGGACAGCCCCGATAAGGGCGGCTGCGTAAACATCCTCACACCGGAGCGGTTATTATCTCAAAACGCCCCGGGCATGGCGCCTAACTCCTGCCTGGTGGAGGTAGAAAAGTGGGAAGATTGAATTATCAAGCCGGAAAGGGAAAGCGAAGGTAAAATATGGAAAATCTTATGGAAATCATCAGGAAGAGAATCAGCATCCGCGCCTACCAGGACAGGCCCCTGCCCAAAGCGGTCGTCGAAGCTATCCTGGAAGCCGCCCGGCTCGCCCCGACGGCGCGTAACCTCCAGCAGCTGGAGTACAAGGCCATTACCAGCCGGCAGCTGATGGAGCGCCTTTCCGAAGGGATTACCCAGGCGCTCAAGAAAGAGGCCCCGGCCATGAAGGCCCCGCCCCGTTTCCACCCGAGCTTCTTCTACGATGCCCCGCTGCTGGTCATCGTCACCGGGCCGAAGGAGAACCTCTGGGCCTACTCCGATGCCGCCCTGGCCGTGGAGAACATCATGCTCTACGCCACCTCGGTGAACCTGGGGTCCTGCTTTATCGGCATGGCCAAATTCATCGAGAGGGACAAGACACTGATGCAGGAGCTTCATATCGCCGATGACCGGCAAATCGTGGCGGCGGTTATCTGCGGCTACGCCAATGAGCAGCCGGCGCTGAAAGAGAAGCGGCTCAACGTGGAGTTTTTCGAGTAGTACGGGGGATTGCGTTCGTCCCCGGATGGGGATTTTGAACCTCACCCCCTGTGTCCCCCTCTCCTGACGAGGCTTGCAGCAGGAGAGGGGGAATTGTATATAAAAGAGGGGCTGGCGCCCCTCTTAAACACCCCTGGGGGTAGGGAGGATAAAAACTACGGACTAAGCCGCGGATGCCGCGAGGGCGGCAGGGTGGGAATAGATAACTCTGCCGGGGTGGGGGAAGAGATTGCCGTGTCGCTGGCGCTCCTCGCAATGACATATGGGAGGCTTAGCCCCCCTTGAGAACCTCCCTTACCTTCTCCGCGTAAGCCTCGCTCTCCTCATCATCCGTCACAATCTCAATCTGGTCGGCGGCGGTCACGCCCAATCCCAGCTCGGCGGCGCGCTTAATCTGGTCCTGGTCAAAGATTTTACCTTTGCTCACCTCCGGCGTCGTCCCTAAGGTGCGCAGGATGGCCACCCCCACGGCGTCGATGGCGACGCGGTCGCTGCCCGCCAGCATGACGTCGGCCCGGACGCGCGTGCCCACGTGGGGCCCGCCGTCGACGAAGGCCTCCACCCCGTCCAGCACGATTAAGTCCGGCGAGTAGGCCGCGTTGATCTCGGCAATCATCTGCCGCTGGTGCGGCGACGAGTGCAGCTCGTTCATGTAGGGGTAGTCGCCGCCCGGCCCCAGCCCCGGCGGCACCAGCCCCACCGAGTTCTTCAGCGAGAGGGTGAAGTGCCCGCCGAACTGGTGGGTCTTGAGACAGCAGGTCTGCACGATGCACTCCGCCCCGGCGTAGATGCGGGGGAAGAGGAAGCCTGCCTTCCAGTGGCTCCCTTCGGGCTGCACCATTACCCAGCCGTCTTTGTCCATCTCCTGCAGGTTGAGGATTTCGAAGCCCAGCTCTTTAGCCATCGCCGGTATGCCCTTTTTCTGCATAATGTTGCGGGTGGTATCGCTGGGCCCGCTGCGCTCGGCCAGGGTGATATTCCTGGCCCCCATTTCCTTGAGGGTAAGAATCAGGGCGCGCAGGGTATCGTTGTGGGTGGAGCCGGGGGCGGGGTCGTCGGTGTTGAAGTTGGGCTTGAGGACGACGGCCTTGCCCCTGACGGGGTTAATGTTGAGCAGTTCAATGGTGCGGCGAACGCCGGCGGCCCGGTCGGCGGTGCGCACCAAAGTTATGCTGATCATGGTTATCTCCTGTTGGTCTGGCTATATTAATTTTAGGCTAATTAATCCGCTTCTGCACCCTGGCCCACGAGGGCGTGATGAGGAAGCTCTCCTCCATGTTGCCAATCATCCGTACGAACTTGCTCATGGGGGCGGCGAAGGTGAGCACGTCCTCCGGGACGAAGGGGCGTGCCGAGACATCGAACATGCCGATAACGGCCCGGGGGTGCTGGCTGTCTTTCTCCAGATAGGGGTACTGGACGATGGTGGCGCAGCCCGAGCCGAACGGGGCGATGACCATGTTCTGCTCCGCTTCATCGAAGCTGGCGAGCGTATAAAGCCCCGACAGTACGTCCGGCCGGGCGAAGAAAATAACCACCTCCG
>DAOUEH010000110.1:0-2842 GCA_034430635.1 Dehalococcoidales bacterium
CCCCTGGAGCCGGGCAACCCCGCCAGCATCGATAAGGGCGGCTGCGTCAATCTGCTGACACCGGCCCGCATGATTTCCCGGAACGTCCCGGGCATGGCCTCCAACTCCTGCCTGGTCGAGGTCGCCCGGTGGGAGGGGCCGACCCCATGACGCGCTACGGCCTGCTCATCGACGTCGCCCGCTGCACCGGCTGTTATAACTGCCTGCTGGCCTGCAAGGACGAGCACTGCGGCCACGAATACCCCGGCTACAGCGCCCCCCAGCCGATGACGGGGCACTTCTGGATGAACATCGTCGAAAAAGAGCGGGGGCAGTTCCCCAGGGTCAAGCTGGCCTATACCCCGGTGCCCTGCCAGCACTGCCAGGCCGCCCCCTGCGTCGCGGCGGCCAGGGACGGGGCGGTCTACCGCCGCCCCGACGGCGTCGTCGTCATCGACCCGGTGAAAGCCAGAGGGCAGAAGCAGATAATCGCCGCCTGCCCCTACGGGGCCATCTACTGGAACGAAGAAGCCGACCTCCCCCAGAAGTGCGGCCTCTGCGCCCACCTCCTCGACGCCGGCTGGAAAGAGCCGCGCTGCGCCGAGGCCTGCCCCACCGGGGCGATTTGCTTCGGCGATACAGATGACCCGGCCAGCGACATATCGCACCGCCTCGCCGCAGGGGCCACCGAGACCCTCCACCCCGAATACGGCCTCAAGACCGCCGTCGTCTACCGCGGCCTGCCGCAGCAATTCATCGCCGGCACGGTCGTCTTCGGGGATACCGATGAGTGCGCCGGTGACGTTCGCGTCTTCCTCAGCGGCGGGGAGATGCACCGGACCGCCCGCACCAATAGCTTCGGGGACTTCGAGTTCGAGGGGCTCCCGCCGGACAGCGACTACAGGGTCAGGGTAGAGTCCAGCGGCTATGTCCCCCGCAATTTCGCGGTGCGTACCGATAAAGATATCTATCTGGGGGAGATTATTTTGTCCCGGCTCCTCTGAGAACAACCGGCGCCGGGGTGCTAACGATGGGGCAGTACCGCCGGCTGAAACTGCTTGACAAGAGCCGGGCGGCGATATTATATTTTCCCCGGTAAGCCCCGGCCGGGGGGACTCACGGCGAGAAGCGACCGAGGTTGAAAGTGGCGCAAAAAGCGAAACCCGAAACGAGCGGCAGGACCTGCATCAAGGGCACCTGCCTGAGCTCCAACGGCGATAACTCCAACCTGGCCGCCGTCGACTGCCGGGACGGCAAAATCGTGCGCATACGGCCGCTGCACCTGGACTGGAAATATAAACCGGAGGCGTTCAGGCCCTGGAAACTTACGGCGCGCGGCCAGACCTTCACCCCGCCCCTTAAGACCACCGTGCCCCCCCACGGCATCGCCTACAAGCGGCGCGTCTATTCTCCCAACCGCATCCTCTACCCCCTCAAGCGGGTCGATTGGAATCCGAAAGGTGAAAGAAACACCGGCAACCGGGGCAAGAGTAAATACGTGCGCATCTCCTGGGACGAGGCGACCGACCTCATCGCCGGCGAGATTACGAGGGTGCAGAAAAAATACGGGCCGGAGGGCATCTTCCTGCAGACCGAAGGCCACGGCGAGACCAAGGTGGTGCATTCCGCCCACGGCTGTCCCTGCCGCCTCCTCGATAGCATGGGCGGCTATACCCAGTCCATCCGCAACCCGGACAGCTGGGAGGGGTGGTACTGGGGGGCCAAGCACGTCTGGGGCTGCGAGCCGGTGGGGACGATGAACCCCTATCACTCCAATATCTACTGGGATGTCGCCAAGAATACGGATATGATTGTCTGGATAGGCGGCGACCCGGAGACCACGCCCTGGGGCTTCGGGGGCGGTTTCATGCCCTCGCTCTTGAGCTACTGGTTTACCGAGCTGGGCATAAAGCAAATCTACGTCTGCCCCGACCTCAACTACGGGGCGGCCGTCCACGCCGATAAGTGGATACCCATTTTACCCAACACCGACGCCGCCCTGCACCTGGCCGTCGCCCATACCTGGATTACCGAAGGCACATACGACAGGAAGTACCTGGATACCCATGCCGTCGGCTTCGATAAGTTCAAAGACTATGTACTGGGCAAGGAGGACGGCGTCCCCAAGACGCCGAAGTGGGCGGCGGGGAAGTGCGGCGTGCCCTCCCGTATTATCAAGGCCCTGGCGCGGGCCTGGGCGGCCGGGGCGACGACGACGGGGCACGGCTTCGGCGGGCCCTACATCCGGGGGCCTTACTCCCACGAGCCGGCCCGGCTGGAGGTCGTCCTCCTGGCGATGCAGGGGCTGGGCAAGCCCGGCGTCCACTCGCTGTTCGTCATCGAGGGGACGTTCATCGCCTATTTCGCTTTAAAGAAAGACATCGGCCAGCCGACGCCGCAGGGACTGGTGAGGCCGCAGGTGCAGCACGCCTACCGCGGCTATTTCCCCTTCATGCCCATGAAAAAGCAGATTATCCCCAAGCCGATGACCCACGACGCCATCATGGAGGGCAAGTTCGATATTTTCGGTTCGTCCGACCAGCTCCTGCCGGTGGAAGACCAGTTCAAGCGCTACGTCTATCCCGTGCCCGGCTGCCACGAGATACACATGATATGGGCGGACACCCCCTGCTTCTCCACCTGCTGGAACGACGGCAACAGCGTCCAGGAGGCCTACCGCAGCCCTAAAATCGAGACGATTATCGTCCAGCACCCCTGGCTGGAGAACGACTGCCTCTTCGCCGACATCATCCTCCCCATCAATACCAAGTTCGAGGAGGAGGATATCGGGACGGACATGCTGGCCTGCCACTATAACTCCATCTACCTGGAGGCGAAGTGCATCGAGCCCGTCGGGGAGTCC
>DAOUEH010000111.1:0-8325 GCA_034430635.1 Dehalococcoidales bacterium
GGCTCTCCTGGCTGAGACCGCCGCGCAGCGTGTGTTCCAGCTGGCTGCCTTTGAGGGCCTTTTCCCAGCAGGCCCGCTCCGGGCAGAGGTAGGCCCCCCGCCCCTCCTTTTTCCCGGCGGTATCTATTTCAATCTCCCCGCCGGGGCGGCGTACCAGGCGGACGAGCTCCCGCTGGGGCCTTATCCGGCGGCAGGCCACGCAGGTGCGCTGCGGCACCGGACGGGGCTTGGCTAAAATTCTTCTTCCTCCTCGACAGTGAAATCCCGGGTCCCCTTTCTTGCTTTCACACCGTCTTCACTGGTGTCCTTGGTATAGCCGCCCTTCTTTTTCTTCTTCGTTTTTGTCTTGCCGGCCCTGGTCGAGGACCTGCCGCGACGGCCGGGCATGATATCCTCGGCGAAGCGTATCTGTGATTTGCCTTCGCCATTCGCCCCTTCCAGGACCATGGGCGGCGGCACGAAGATTTCACCCTCGTCGATGACTTCCTCGGCGACGGTCTCCTCGGCCTCTTCGGCCTCTTCCACCACCGGCTCCGGCAGCTCGCCGGGCAGGGCCAGGTCGGCCGGTATCTCCTCGGGGGCGGGCGCCTCGGTCGCCGCTTCGGCGGCTTCCTCGATGACGGCCTCCGCTTCGGCCACGGCCGCGGCCGGGGCTGTCCTGGCGGCCTCGGTCTTTTCCGCCTCGGCCAGGGAGGCGCTCTTGATATCGATACGCCAGCCGGTAAGCTTGGCGGCCAGACGGGCGTTCTGTCCTTCCTTGCCGATGGCCAGGGAGAGCTGGCGGTCGGGTACGATGACCGTGGCGGCCTGCTCCTCCTCGTTCAGCTCAACACTGACGATATGCGCCGGGCTGAGGGCGCTGGCGACGAAGGCGGCCGTATCCGCGTTCCACATGACGACGTCTATCTTCTCGCCGTTGAGCTCGCTGACGATATTCTGTATCCTGATGCCGCGCAGGCCCACGCAGCAGCCGACCGGGTCGATGCCTTCCTGCTTGGCGGCCACGGCAATCTTGGAGCGGAAGCCGGCCTCGCGGGCGATGGACTTGATTTCCACCGTGCCGTTATAGACCTCGGGTACTTCCAGCTCGAAGAGGCGCCGGAGCAGCTCCGGGTGAGAGCGGGAGACGATAACCTTGGGGCCTTTGGGGGTAGTGGCCACCTGCAGCAGCACTACCTTGAGCCGCTGGCCGATGCGGTAGCGCTCGGTGCGTACCTGTTCCGAGGGCGGCAGGATGGCCTCGGTGCGCCCCAGGTCGATGAAGGCCTGCCCGACCTCGAAGCGCTGGACGACCCCGCTGACCACCTCGCCTTCTTTATCGGCGAACTCCTCGAAGATGGCGCTGTGCTCGGCCTCGTGAAGGCGCTGCAGGATTACCTGCTTGGCCGTCTGGGCGGCGATACGCCCGGCATTGGCCGGCGTGGACTCGATCATGACCGTCTCGCCGAGCTCGGCGTCTTCCTTGATGGCCTTGGCGTCTTTGAGGGAAATCTCATTGAGGGGGTCGGCGGGCTTCTCGACGACGGTCTTTTCCGCCCATACCTCCACCTTGCCGCTGGCCGGATTGATCTTGACGGCTACATTCTGGTTGGCGCTGAAGTGGTCTTTCTTATAGGCCGATGCCAGCGCCGCCTCGACGGCGGTGAGGACAACGTCTTTCGGCAGATTTTTCTCCGCCGATAACTGAGTTATGGCGAGCAGAAAATCGCTCTTCATTTCGGATGCGAACCTCCGAATATACTCAGGCTATAGTAATTAAAAAAGTGGGAATCGAACCCACTTCACTACACAGCTATTCTTATCTTGCCAGCCTCATTATAGCACTTAACCCCCGATGATGCAAGGATAATACCTTACAATATTCATTTTTAGTCAATATGCATTTTACCCATTTGCCCCCGCCCCCCGGTATTTTCTCTTCCCACCCGACCCGCCCTCGCGGCAGCTTCGGCTTAGCCCTTGACTTCTGCCCCGCACCGCCCCTCGGAGTTATCTATTCCCACCCGGCCGCCCTCAACATCCTCGGCTTAGCCCGGTGTTTTCCCCGCCCGCGCCTCCACAGGGGTGTTTAAGAGGGGCGTAAGCCCCTCTTTCTATTAGATTCCCCCTCTCCTTCATCTTGCCTCCGAAGGAGAGGGGGATAAAGGGGGTGAGGTTGAAATAATACCCCATCATCTTTGTCAATCCTTGCCGTGGCCTGTATAATGGATACTGTGCCCTTAAAAAGGTCGCCGCTGAGGGAAAGTGCGATGGGACTGGATATCGGGGAGCTCAAGGCCGCCGTGGCCGGGGAAGTCGGCGCCCGCTACGAGGCGCTGGCCGAACTGAGCCGGAAGCTGCACGATAACCCCGAGACGGCCTTCGAGGAAAAAAAGGCGGCCGCCTGGCTGACGGAGTTCCTGGAGGGGGAGGGGTTCAAGGTAGCGCGGGGCATCTGCCGGCTGCCCACGGCCTTCCGGGCGGAGTACGGGCAGGGGAAACCGGTAATTGCCTACCTGGCCGAGTACGACGCCCTCCCCAAGCTGGGGCATGCCTGCGGCCACAACCTGATTGCCACGGCCTCCGTCGCCGCCGGGGTGGCGGCGCGCCGGGCGGCGGACAGGTTGGGGGGCAGCATCCGGGTATACGGCACGCCCGGCGAGGAGCTTTACGGCGGTAAGGCCGTCATGGCCGAGCGGGGCGCCTTTAAAGATATTGATATGGCGATGATAACCCATCCCGGCGGGGGCCACCGGGTGGTGGCCAATACCCTCACCTGCCAGACGCTGGACGTGTCCTTCACCGGGCGGGCGGCCCACGCCGCCGCCGAGCCGGAGGCGGGCATCAACGCCCTGGAGGCGATGATTCAGTCCTATAACGCCATCAACTCGCTGCGGCAGCATATCCGGGAGAAGGAGCGCATCCACGGCGTCATTACCGACGGCGGCGAGGCGGCCAATGTCGTCCCGGCCCATACCGCGGCCACGTTTATCGTCCGCGCCGAGAAGGACAGCTACCTGGACGCACTCAAGGCGAGGGTGCTGGACTGCTTCACCGGCGCGGCGGTGGCTACCGGCGCCGAACTTGAATATAAGTGGGGCGAGTATTACGCCGCCATGATAAGTAATATGACCCTGGCCCGTCTCTTCAAGAAGAATATGGACGCGCTGGGGCGGCGCATCCCCCTGGGCGATGCCAGCCTCTGGGCGGGCAGCACCGATGTCGGCAATGTCTCGCGCCTGGCGCCGACCATCCAGCCGCTGGTGGCCATCGCCCCGGAGGATGTCATGCTGCACTCCCCCGAGTTTGCCGCCGCCGCCGCCACTCCGGAGGCGCTGGACGGCATGCTCGATGCCGCCAGGGCCATGGCGATGACGGCCGTGGACGTGCTGGCCGGGCCGGAGATGTGTGATAAGGCGTGGGACGAATTTCGCAAAGGCATGAAATCTTGAAGGTATATCTGGGTATCGACGTCGGCTCGGTGACCACCAAGCTGGCCGCCCTCGACGCCGCGGACGAACTGCTCGCCAGCCTCTACCTGCCGACGGGAGGACGCCCGGTGGCCATGGTTCAGGAGGGGCTGCGGCGGATGGAGGGAGAGCTGCCCCCCGGCGCCAGTGTGGCCGGGGTGGCCGCCACCGGCAGCGCCCGCGACCTGGCCGGGGCCGTCGTCGGGGCGGATTTAGTCAAGAACGAGATTACCTGCCAGGCGGTGGCGGCGGTGCATTACGTCCCCAACGTGCGGACGGTTATCGAAATCGGCGGGCAGGACTCGAAGATTATCATCGTCCGCGACGGCATGGTGGCCGATTTCGGCATGAACACGGTCTGCGCCGCCGGTACGGGCTCTTTCCTCGACCATCAGGCGGCCCGCCTGGGGATGGCGGTTACCGAGCTTTCGCGGCGGGCGCTTAAGGCTGAGGCGCCGGTTCATATCGCCGGGCGCTGTACCGTCTTCGCCGAGTCGGAGATGATACACAAGCAGCAGACCGGCCGCGACATGGACGGCATTATCTACGGCCTCTGCCGGGCGCTGGTGCGCAACTATCTGAGCGATGTCGCCTCCGGCAAGGAACTCACCCCGCCGGTGGTCTTTCAGGGCGGGGTGGCCTTCAACCGAGGCATCGTGCGGGCCTTCGAGGAGGAGCTGGCTGCGGAAATTATCGTGCCGCCCCACCACGAGGTCATGGGGGCCATCGGGGCCGCCAGGCTGGCCCGCGAGCATGAGGAGACCGGCAGCCGCGGCAGCCGGTTCAAGGGCTTTGAGGTCGGCCAGAGGGAGTACGAGACCGTATCGCTGGAGTGTAAAGCCTGCCCGGCGGGCTGTGAAATCGTCCGCCTCAAGGAGGGCGGGCTTCCCGTGGCCGCCTGGGGAGGGCGCTGCGACCGCTGGCAGGAAAGCCCGGTCACTCAGGAGAGTAATGAGATTGCATGAAAATCGTCGTTGATGCCGCCGGGGGCGACTACGCCCCCCACGAGACGGTGAAGGGGGCCCTCAAGGCCGTTGCCGACTACGGGGTGGAGATTGTCCTGGTGGGCCGCCAGAGCGTGCTGCGCAAGCTGGCCGAGAAGGCCCTGAGCAAGACGGGCATTACCATCGTGGACGCCAAGCAGGTAATCGATTTCAACGAGCACCCCATGAAGGCCATCAAGCGCAAACCGAACTCTTCCATCGTCGTCGGCATCAACCTGATCAAAGAGGGTAAGGCCGATGCCTTCGTTTCGGCGGGCAATACCGGCGCCGTGGTGTTGGCGGCGCTGCTTACCCTGGGCAAGACCAACGGGGTCAGCCGGCCGGCCATCGGCTGCCTGCTGGATGTGATAACCGCCTACCCGGTGCTGCTGGTGGACGCCGGGGCCAACGCCGACTGCCGCCCGGAGCAGCTGCTGGAGTTCGCCCGGCTGGGCTCGCTCTACAGCCAGCACCTCCTGAAAATCGAAAATCCACGCGTCAGCCTCCTCAGCAACGGGGTCGAGGAGGGCAAGGGCAACCGCCTGGCCGTGGAGACCTATAAGCTCCTTAAAAAAGCCGGGGACTTAAACTTTACCGGCAACATCGAGGGTCAGGATATCGGCAGGAAGACGACCGACGTCGTCGTCACCGACGGTTTCACCGGCAATATCGTCCTCAAGACCATCGAGGGCGCTAACGATAACTTTCTGACCTCGGTCAAGCAGATTGGGCACGTCTTTTCCAGCGCCTCGCGCCTCCGCGGCCGCGACCTGCTCCGCGATATCGGGCTGACCTCGTGGGCCCAGAAGCTGGACTATACCGAGTACGGCGGGGCCTGCCTCCTCGGGGTCAACGGTAATGTCGTCATTGCCCACGGACGGAGCCAGGCCAGGGCCATCCGCAACGCCATCGGACTGGCCAAAGAGACGGTAGAGCGCCGTATTCTAGAAAAAGTAAGGGAGGAAAGTCATGAGCAAGCCAGTGGAAATTGAAGAAGCTACATTCAAAGAAAAGGTATTAGAAGCAGAGACGCCGGTGCTGGTCGATTTCTGGGCGCCATGGTGCGCGCCGTGCCGGATGGTGGCCCCCGTCGTCGAAGAGCTGGCGGAGGAGTACGACGGTAAGGTCAGCTTTGCCAAGCTCAACGTTGACGATAGCCCCCGCATCGCCGGGCAGTACGGTGTGATGAGCATCCCCACCCTGATTCTCTTCAAGGCCGGTCAGCCGGTGACCAACGTCGTCGGCTTCCGTCCCAAGGCGGAGCTCAAGAAGAGCCTGGACGCCGCCCTCTAGCGCGGGGAGGGGTAATAAATGAGCGAAATTAAAAAAGAATACGATGTCATCATCGTCGGCGGCGGGCCGGCCGGCCTCAGCGCCGGCATCTATACCGCCCGGGCGCGCCTTTCCAGCCTCCTCATCGAGAGGGGGGCCATCGGCGGGCAGATAGTCAACTCCCTGGCCGTGGAGAACTACCCCGGTTTCGCCGAGGCCGTTAGCGGCATCGACCTCACCCAGGCCATGCACCAGCAGGCGACCGGGTTCGGCCTGACGACCGTCTACGCCGATGTCACCGGTATAAAACCTTCCGGCAAGAAGCAAATCGTGAGCACCTCCGAGGGCCACTACACCGCCGGGGCGGTCATCCTGGCCGGGGGCTCGGAGCGCCAGAAGCTGGGCATCCCCGGCGAGGCGGAGTATACCGGCAAGGGTGTTTCCTACTGTGCCACCTGCGACGGCGCCTTCTTCCAGGACAGGGACGTGGCGGTGGTGGGGGGCGGCAACGCCGCCATCACCGAGGCCATCGAGCTTACCAAGTTCGCCAGGAAGATAACCGTCGTCCACCGCCGCGACGAGCTGCGCGCCACCAGGATACTCCAGGAGAAGGCCTTTAGCGGGAAGAAAATCGAGTTCCTCTGGGACAGCGTGCTTACGGCCATCACCGGCGACGCCTTCGTCGAAGGTATCACCGTGAGCAACGTCAAGACGAAAAAGGAAACCCGGCTCCCCGTGGCCGGGGTGTTCATGGCGGTGGGCTTCAAGCCCAATACCGGCTATCTCCGGGGGGTCGTCGAGCTGGACGAGCTGGGGACGGTCATCGTGAACGAACGTATGGAGACCAGCGCCCCCGGCATCTTCGCCGCCGGGGATATCCGCAGCCAGTCGATACGCCAGGTCGTCTCCGCCACCGGCGACGGCGCCGTGGCCGCCATCAGTGCCGAAAAATATCTCGGCAAATAGAAAAAATAAATCACCCACCGAGCCCGCCGGGGTGTTGACGGCAATTCTTGGCGGTTTAGTATAATGGGCCGTAATCACTAAAAGGAGTCAATTGTGAAGGTTATTTTTCTCGAAGATGTTTCCGGCATCGCCCGGGCCGGGCAGACCCGGGTGGTGGCCGATGGCTACGCCAGGAACTACCTCCTGCCGCGCAAGCTGGCCGTCCTGGCCGATTCGGCGGCCTCGACCTCCGTCGAGGCGCAGCTGCGGCGCATCGCCCAGCGGCAGGCCCTGGAAGAGGCCGAGATGACCGAGCTGGCCAAAAAGCTGGAGGGCGTGGAAATTACCCTGGAGGCCAAGGTCGGCGAGAGCGAGAAGCTCTACGGCTCGGTGACCGGCGCCGATATCGCCGCGGCCCTCGCCGAGCAAGCCGGGCGGGAGGTGGACAAGCGCAAGATTGAGCTGCACGAGCCTATCCGCCACCTGGGCAGCCACGATGTTACCGTCCGCTTCACCCACGATATCACCGCCGTTATCAAGGTAGCGGTGCAGGCCGAGGAGGCCGCCGCCGAGAAGCCCGAAAAGGCCGAGAAGAAGGGCAAGGCCAGGGCGGAAGCCCCGGCTGAGGAAGCGACGGCGGAAACGCCGGCCGAGGCGTCCACCGAGGAACCCGCCGGAGTAATCGTTGAAGAGACCGCCGCCGAGAAGCCCGCGGCGGCAGAGAAAAAGACAAAAGCCAAGGCCAAGACTAAAGCCAAGGCGAAGACTAAGGCCAAGGCCGGAGCCGCGACGGAAGAGAAGCCTGAGAAGCCGGAGAAAAAGAAGAAGGCCAAGGCGACCAAGAAGACGAAAAAGGCCGAGGCGAAGGCCGCGGAAGAGACTGAAGGAGCCGCCAAGGAGGAGTCTTAAGCGGTGAATGATGTCAGGCTGCCGCCCAGCGATAGCGACGCCGAGGAAGCGGTCATCGGCTCGCTGCTCATCGATGGCACGTCCATCTTTCAGATTGCCGACTTCCTGCAGGCACCCGATTTCTACTACGAGCAAAACCGGTGGCTTTACGAGGCCTGCATGGCACTCTACCAGCGCGACGAGGCCATCAACCAGGTCACCCTGGCCCAGGAGCTCTCCCGGCAGGGGCGTCTGGAGTCCTGCGGCGGCGCCGCCCGCCTGAGCTATTTGATTTCCGTCTGCCCCACCTCGCTGGACATCGAGCACTATGCCCGCATCGTCTACCGCCTCTCGGTAATGCGGCAGATGATTTCCGCCGGCGACCGCATCTCGGCCATCGGCTACGAGGCCGGGCCGGACGTGGAGGACAGCCTGGCGCGGGCGGAGGGGGTGCTCTTCGGGCTGCGGCGCGGGCAGGCCGGCGGCGACCTGACGCATATACGCCAGGTGCTGGACAAGTACTTCGAAGTACCGCCGGCCCCGACCGAGGAAAAGCCGGAGCGCCTGCCTTACGTCCTCTCCAGCTTCCCTGGGCTGGACGAGTGGCTGGGCGGTTTCCAGCGCGCCGACCTGGTGATTATCGCCGGGCGGCCCAGCATGGGCAAGACCAGCCTGGCCCTGAACATCGCCCGCAATGCCGCCGTCGAGCACCGCGCCTGTGTCGCCCTCTTCAGCCTGGAGATGGCGCGCGATTCTCTGGTGCTGCGCCTGCTTTCCAGCGAATCCGG
>DAOUEH010000112.1:0-8737 GCA_034430635.1 Dehalococcoidales bacterium
GCGTGACCGGCCTGCAGTGCATCCGCATGGAGCTGGGCGAGCCGGACGAGAGCGGCCGGCGGCGGCCTATCCCCATCGCCGGCTCCGAGTTCACCATTAAGGCAGATACCGTCATCGCCGCCGTGGGGCAGGCGCCGGATTTATCCTTCCTGCCGCCGGACAGCGCCCTGGAGCGCACCCGCTGGGAGACGCTGGTGGTGGACAGCAACACCCTGGCCACCAATGTCCCCGGTGTCTTCGCCGGCGGCGATTTCGTCACCGGGCCGGCCATGGTGGTGGAGGCCATCGCCGCCGGGCGGCGGGGGGCCATCGCCATCGATAAATACCTGCGGGGCGACGCCTCCCGCGTGGAAATCTACGACCGCAAGACGGCGGCCGTCGCGGCGGCGGGCGCCCCGGATCTTGAGGAGAGCTGGGAGACCCAGCCGCGGACGAAGGTGAAGACGCTGCCGCTGCCGGAACGGCGCAGCAGCTTTAATGAAATCGAGCTGGGCTTTCCCGAGGAGGTCGCCCGGCGGGAGGCGCGGCGCTGCCTGCGCTGCGACCTGGAGGGCTAGAGGAGGGATTCGCCATGAAATCGATGACGCGCCAGAAACCGATGGAGGAGATACAGCAGAGCCTGGAGGGCCTGGATAAGATATTCGTCGTCGGCTGCGGCACCTGCACCACCCTGACCAACACCGGCGGCGTCGAACAGGTAGCGGAGATGAAGGGACGCCTCGAAGAGATGGGCAAGCGCGTCACCGGCGCCACCGTCATCCCCACCGCCTGCGACGACATGACCAGCGAGGCGATGAAGGAGAACGAGGCCTTCATCCGCGCCGCCGACGCCGTCCTCTCCCTGAGCTGCGCCCTGGGGGTACATCGCCTCAGCCTTTACCTGGACAAGCCGGTGATTCCGGCGGTGGATACCCTCTTCATCGCCGTCGAGGAGACCCCCGGCTATTTCCACGAGGCCTGCGCCCAGTGCGGCCAGTGCCTGCTGGGGGAGACGGCGGGTATCTGCCCCATTACCGCCTGCCACAAGGGGCTGGTCAACGGCCCCTGCGGCGGCACCAACAACGGCAAGTGCGAGGTGGACAAGGAGAGGGACTGCGCCTGGACGCTCATCTACAACCGGCTCAAGGAGCAGGGCCGGCTCGACCTGATGCGTAAATACCAGCCGCCCCGCAACCATCACGTCGCCCTGCGGCCCAGGGTTATGATAATCCAGTGAGGGGGTAAGGACAATGCTATCACGTTTCGCGGAGGCCCTTGATTCCGGCCGGTTCGTCGTCACCAGCGAGGTGGCCCCGCCCAAGGGGACGAACCTGGAGGAGATGCGTCACCACATCGAGCTTCTCAAGGACAAGGTGGACGCCATCAATATCACCGACCACCAGAGCTCGGTGATGCGCTTCCCCTCGCTGGGCGGCTGCCTGGCCGTCATCGAGGCGGGCGGCGAGCCCATCCTGCAGATGACCTGCCGCGACCGCAACCGCATCGCCCTGGAGGCCGAGCTCCTCTTCGCCTATAGCCGGGGAGTGCGCAACGTCCTCTGCCTCACCGGCGACGCCGTGCCGGTGGGCGACCACAAGGAGGCCATGGGCGTCTTCGACCTGGACTCCCTCCAGCTGCTCAAGGCCATTTACCGCCTGATGGACGGCGAAGACCTGGGCGGCAACAAGCTGGACGGCGCCGTAGAGTTCTGCGCCGGGGCCATCGTCACCCCGGAGGCGCAGCCCATCGAGCCGCAGCTCATTAAGTTCGAGAAGAAGGTCGAGGCCGGGGCCAGGTTCTTCCAGACCCAGGCCATCTACGACCTGGACAACTTTTCCAGATTCATGGAGTACGCCCGCAAGTTCAAGGTGAAGGTGCTGGCCGGCATCGTGCTGCTGTCCTCGGCGCGCATGGCCCGCTACATGACGGAGAACGTCCCCGGCATCTTCGTCCCGCCGGAGCTGATTGCCGAGATGGCCGCCGCGCCCAAGGAAGAGATGCTGGCCAAGGGCATCGAGATTGCCGGGCGCACCATCGCCGCCCTGAAAAAGGGCAACGTCTGCCACGGCGTGCACATCATGGCCATCGGTAAAGAGGCAGTCGTCCCCGATATCCTGGCGGCGGCCGGCCTCTAAATCGGTGCCTCCTGGGATTTACTTAACTTCCTCATGCGCAATCAATCATTTTAATTATAGCCGTTTGACAAGCGTAAATCATCGTAGCATAATACAAAGTGGGTGATAATAAGGAAGAATTTGACAATTTCAGATTGGTAGCTTATATTATATTAATCTCCAAATAAATATCACCTCATGAAACAGCGTGTCAGAATGTCAGTAAATCTGTCCGCCTTCATGGATAATATAAATGGGGAAACCCAAATCTAAATTGATAGGAGGTCTATATAGTAATCAGGAAGTCAATAAAAAAAATAAGCACCCAAATTATACGAGGAGGAATTAAATGAAAAGGTTGTTGTTACTTTCATTCGTCGTCATACTCGCCTTCAGCCTTGTAATCGGGAGCTGCGGTGAGGAAAAAACGACGACGCCACCGACCACGACAGCCCCGACCGCAACGACGCCGACGGCAATGGTTCCCACCGGCACGATTACCGCCGCCTCGCCCGACTTCGGTCAGGAATCTACCGACCCGGTCTTCTACGAGTCTCTCTGGGGCTGGTCCTGGTGGGATCCTCTAATGCGATGGGATGAGAACGGTATTTTCATCCCCTGGGTAGCCGAAAGTTGGACACTTGAGGGTAGTACCTGGACCTTCACCATCCGCGATGACATCACCTTCCACAACGGCGACCCGCTGACCGCCTATGATGTCAAGTTCTCCGTCGACCGCTTCGGGGATATGACCCTCTCGTCCAACCCCTGGTCGTTCTACATCAGCGAAGCCTACAACAAGGTGGAGACCAAAGTCCTCGACGACTACACCTTCCAGTTCATCGCTGACCATCCCGAGCCCGCCCAGCAGATTGTCTTCGCCTGGACACGCATCCTGCCCAAGAACTACTTCGAGGAAGTAGGCCAGGATGAGTTCCGCGCCCACCCCATCGGCTCCGGGCCGTGGAAATTCGTGGAACTGGTTTCGGAATCAAGCCTTACGATGGAAGCCAATACCGATTACTGGATTCCGGAAATGATACCCGCCTACCAGTACTACGTAGAACTCCAGGTGCCGGAAGAGTCCACCCGACTCGCCATGCTTAATACCGGTGAGATTGATATCGCCCTGGGCATCACCTACGACCGCATCCCCGAAATGCTGGATGACGGCTTCGCCACCGTAAGCCTCGGGCCTCCCGGAACGAGCAGCTTCTGCATCCAGGGCTCCTGGCTGCCGGATGCCGGCCCCATGGGCGACATCCGCGTCCGCCAGGCCATGTCCTACGCCCTCGACCGCCAGGAGATTTCCGATACCTGGTACGCCGGCTTCGCCGAGCCGGGCGGCCAGTTCTACATGTATCCCGGGTGTTTCGGCTGGGATGACGCCTTACAGCCCGACCCGTTTGACCCGCAAATGGCTCTGGACCTGCTGGCAGAGGCCAACTATCCGGATGCATTCGACGACCCGACCATCCACATCTACACCACCGCCCCCGGGCAGGACTACCACCTGCTACTCATGGACTACTGGCTGGATGTCGGCCTTGACGTCGTGCTGGAAGTTGTCGATGCCGGTATCTATAACGGCTACTTCTTCAACTTCACGCGGATAGCAGAGGGTGACGATAACGTAGGCTGGATATTCACCTGGACCTACCAGGCCTTCTTCAACTCCATGTACCACTGCTCCAACATGTATACCTCCTGGGGCACCCACAATGTTGGTGAAGCCCCAGACGTCGATGCAGCTTACCTCAAAGCCGCCGGCGAGATTGACCCCGTACTGTCGGCCGAGTACTTTGCCGATTTCCAAAAACTTGTTAAGACTAAATACTGGAATATCGGCATCGTTCGGTTCGATACGCTCATCCTCTACAACCCGGAGACCATTGGCGAATGGGCCGGGATGAACTGGGTGAGCTATCAGGACTGCCTCAACGGCATTCAGCACCCTTAGCGGCCGGACTATCGACCGGTACACGCTGAACGCGTAAGATGACTTATCCGGGGGAGCTACCCAGCTCCCCCGGAAGTCTGCATGACAAGGTGTTCCGGATTTCATAGACAAGTAGAATACCCTGTTGGTCAAAAATACACATACAAGATAAAATTGACCCGGTACCACTAGGTAAGGATGTTTGACACTTTTAATACTAACCCTGTATCATGGGAAAGTGGTAAAAATCCCGGGGATGATGGTAAACTAGCCTATAGGCGGATGTTCCTTATATGAGCTGGACTGACACCGGTAAGGAAATGCGCCAGATTATATGAGGACCATCAAAAGTCAGCCCGTTTACTTAGGTAAATTATAGATGACGCGTTTCATCATCATCAGAATACTGCAGGCTTTTGTAGCCGTTATCGGTATTGCGATACTGGTTTTCTTCCTCATCCGCGCCGCCGGAGACCCCCTAGACTTACTAAAGAATCCCAACATGTCCGCGGAACAATTTGAATATGTCAAGGCCCGGCTGGGGCTTGATAAGTCCTATACCGAGCAGTTCTGGATTTATATGACCGGCCTGGCGCGCGGCGACCTGGGTGATTCACTCATCAAAGAGCGTCCCGTCAGCGGTATGATAGCGGAATCGCTGCCCAATACCCTCAAGATAACCGTCCCGGCCTTCGTCATCGCCATGCTGCTGGCGTTTTTCCTGGGTATCATGGCGGCTACCCGCCGTGATACGTTCTGGGACCAGGGGGTGAAGTTTATAGCCGTTCTGGGACAGGCATTACCGGGCTTCTGGGTGGCCATTATGGCCATCCTTGTATTTTGCGTCTACTGGGGCGTCTTGCCGGTTCCCAATCCCACCAAGCAGTCTCTGGCCCACTATGTCCTGCCGGTGGGTACCATCGTCTTCTTCACGCTGCCGGGTATGATGCGCCTGGTACGTTCCAGTATGCTGGACGTGCTCGATACCGAGTATATCAAGCTGGCCAGAATCAAGGGCCTCCCCGAGAGGATTGTCATCTGGAAGCACGCCCTGAGGAACGCCATGATAACACCGCTGACGACGCTCGGCATGCTGATTCCCGCCCTGGTTCTGGGCGCGGTAATTACCGAGCAAATCTTCAACTGGCCCGGCATGGGCAGGATGATACTGGAGTCAACCTTCCAGAAAGACTTCGCCGTGGTGCAATCCGTTACCATACTCACGGCAATCCTCGTGCTGGGGATAAACCTGCTGGTAGATATTTCCTACGCCTACGTTGACCCGCAGATAAGGTACCAGAGGACCTAGGAGCGGCAGGCTATGTTTAGCATAACGCCAAGTGTAGAAGTAAAGAAGCCGCCAAAGCAGTACACCGGCCTTTCCCGGCGGGCCAGGTTTATCCGCAAGCTTTCGCTGGTTTTGCCGCTAATTGTAATGCTCGTCATGGTCATCGTAGCCCTATTTGCCGACCTGGGCTGGATTGGCCTGCCCGACGTGGGCCTGTCTCCCAAGGACCCCAACGACGGCGTCGCCAGGGACAAGCTCCTCCCGCCCGCCTTTATGGAAGGCGGCAAAAGTGAGTATCTCCTGGGCACCGACAGACTGGGGCGCGATATCCTCAGCCGCATAATTCACGGGGCCAGGATATCCCTCAGTGTATCTTTGCTGGTAATTGCCATCACCGCCGCCATAGGAACGACCCTGGGAATCATCGCGGGTTATTCGGGGGGCCGTACCGAGGGATTTATCATGAGGGTGGTGGACGTGGCCCTGTCATTCCCCGGCCTCGTGCTGGCTATGCTACTGGCGGTGAGTATCGGGCCGGGCTACTGGACGGTCGTCTTTGCCCTGTCGATACTGGGCTGGGCCGGTTACGCCCGTCTGGTTCGCGGCGAGGCCCTCCGGCTGCGCGAGTCCGACTTCGTGGCCCAGGCCCGCGTCAACGGCGCCTCTTCCGCACGCATCATGATGAAGCATATTTTCCCCAACGTTCTCAACTCACTGATAGTTATCATGACACTATCCGTGGGTATGATGATTCTGGCCGAATCGGCTTTTAGCTTCCTTGGTATCGGCATCACCGCACCGCAGGCTTCATGGGGCTCCATGGTAGCCGACGGCAGGACCGACCTCGACCGGGCCTGGTGGATATCCGCCTTCCCTGGTATATGCATCGGTCTGGTGGTGATGTCCGGAAACTTCCTTGGCGACTGGATTCGTGATAAATTGGACCCGAGGTTGAGGCAACAATGAGCGAAGAAGTCCTTAGAGTTGAAGACCTGCACACCTCTTTCTTTTCCCGCCGCGGCGTGGCCAAGGCCGTTGACGGGGTAAGTTTCCACGTAAACAAGGGGGAGACTTTCGGCATCGTCGGCGAGTCCGGCTGCGGTAAGACGGTCACCGGCCTTTCCATTCTGCGCCTCCTTCCCGAGCCGGCGGGTAAAATCACCGGGGGTAAAATCATCCTGGAGGGTACCGACCTCCTCAAGCTGAGCAAGAAGGCCATGCGGGCCTACCGCGGCAGCATGATATCCATGATTCTCCAGGACCCCATGACCTCGCTGAACCCGGTCTACACCATCGGCGACCAGATATCGGAATCGGTACGGCTGCACCAGGGCCTGCCGGATAACATGGTGGAACCGGAGGTCATTTCGGCCCTGAGGCTGCTCAAGATTTCCTCGCCGGAGATGATTCTCCATGATTATCCCTTCCAGCTGAGCGGCGGCATGAGGCAGCGCGTGGTGGGGGCGATAGCCATGTCCTGTCACCCGCGCCTCCTGATTGCCGATGAGCCCACCACCGCCCTCGACGCCACCATTCAGGCCCAGTACATCGCCCTTTTCAAGGACGTGCAGCGGCAGACGAATGTCTCCATCATCTTCATTACTCACGACTTCGGCGTGATAGCCAACATGTGCAACCGGGTAGGGGTAATGTATGCCGGTAAAATTGTGGAAACGGCGGCCACCCGGGACATCTTCAAGAACCCCAAACACCCTTACACCACCGCCCTGATTAACTCCGTACCCCGGCTGGACCAAAAAGACGAGCGACTCTATTCCATCAAAGGACAGCCCCCATCCCTGATGAACCTGCCGCCGGGCTGCCGGTTTTACCCCCGCTGCCCCCTGGCGGCGGATATATGCCTCCAGGAGGAGCCAAAAGAGGTGGAAATTAGCAGTGGTCACTCTGTATCCTGCTGGAAAGTGAAGTAGGCCATGGCAGATTTCTTGTTAGAAGGACGCAACCTGAAAAAATACTACCCGGTGACCAAGGGTATCCTGCAGCGTACCATCGGCTGGGTGAGGGCGGTAGACGACGTATCCTTCACCATAGAGAGCGGCAAGACCCTGAGCCTCGTTGGCGAATCGGGCGCCGGAAAGACGACCACCGCCAAGCAGGTGCTGCTCCTGGAGAAACCCACCTCCGGAGAAATCATCTTCGAAGGTAAGGACATCTCTAAACTTAACCGCTCCCAGCTGAAGCTGGAATACCGCTCCAACGTACAGGCGGTACAGCAGAACCCCTGGAGCTCCATGAATCCGCGAATGCGGGTAAGGGATATTATCGGCGAGCCGCTGGTGGTGAATACCAAAAAGTCGAAGAAAGAGATTCGGGCCCGCGTGGAGGAGCTGCTCGAACAGGTAGGCCTCAACTCGAGCCACACCGACCTCTACCCCCATGAGTTCAGCGGCGGCCAGCGTCAGCGTATCGCCGTGGCGCGCGCCCTGGCCCTTAATCCCAAACTGGTCGTCCTCGACGAGCCCGTCTCGGCCCTGGACGTTTCCATTCGGGCGCAGATTATGAACCTGCTGAGAGACCTCCAGAACGAGTTCAACCTCAGCTACCTCGTCATCGCCCATAACCTGGCCACGGTACGCTACATGAGCCACACCGTGGCCATAATGTACCTGGGTCAGATTGTGGAATACGGCGATGCCGAAGACCTGTTCAAACAGCCCCTGCACCCCTACACCAAGGCGCTCATTTCGGCCTCGATGCTGACCCTGCCCGAGGACGAGGATAAGGGGGTGGAGAAGATTATCCTGAGCGGCGAGATGCCTTCGCCGCTTAATCCCCCGCCCGGCTGCCGGTTCCACCCGCGCTGCGCCGAGGCCACCGAGAAATGCTCCGTGGAAGTGCCGGAGATGCGTAAGCGCGGCAAGCACTGGGTGAAGTGCCACCGCAATTTCTAGGGTGAGCACTATTTAGCAAGAATAATCCCCCGGAAAACCGGGGGGTCTCTATTTACTTGGTGGCCCAAGTTGTTCAATACATAGAACTTTCAGAGCCGAATTTGCTTTCGGCTGACTTGGCAGGTGTAGTCTGCTATAATCTTGGTGAAGAACGCTACAGGGTAATGGCACAAGGAGCCAGCTGTGGAATTGAATAGTGTCATTAAACTTGTTATCAGTATCCTTGCCAGCTTGGCCGCCGGGGGCATCGGCAGCCTTTTCACCTTCAAAGCAATCCCAACCTGGTACGCCGGACTGAAAAAACCACCCTATACCCCACCCAAATGGGTATTCGGGCCCGTATGGACGACCCTGTATATATTGATGGGAATCTCCGTCTTTCTTATCTGGCAAAACGGGCTGGCTATTAATGGCGCCTGGCTGGCTTTTACGCTATTCTGGATCCAGCTCGCGCTTAATGCTCTATGGTCAATTATCTTCTTCGGGATGAAGTCGAAGGGGGGAG
>DAOUEH010000113.1:0-1602 GCA_034430635.1 Dehalococcoidales bacterium
GATATCTCGGTGCCGAAGCTCTTGCCTATCCAGTTGCGCTGCATGATTTTTATCCGCTCCGGCCAGTCAATGCCGTCAAATTCCAGAAGCTCATCGGCGTAGGCGGTGATGCGGAAAAACCACTGCTCTAAATCGCGGCGGACCACCGGCGTATCGCAGCGCTCGCAGATTCCCTCAGCCAGAACCTGCTCGTTAGCCAGCACCGTCTGGCACTGGGGGCACCAGTTCACCGGTGCCCTGCCCCGGTAGGCCAAGCCTTTCTCATAGAGCTTTAAGAAAAACCACTGCGTCCACTTGTAGTAGTCGGGCAGGCAGGTGATGACCTCGCGGCTCCAGTCGTAGATAGCGCCGATGCTCTTGAGCTGGCGGCGCATGTTGTCTATGTTCTGCATCGTCCAGGTGAAGGGGTGGATGCCCCGCTTGATGGCGGCATTTTCGGCGGGCAGGCCGAAGGCGTCGAAGCCCATGGGGTGGAGGACGTTATAGCCCTGCATCCGCTTGTATCGGGCGTGGACATCCGAGGGCGCCGTGGCGTACCAGTGGCCGATGTGGAGGTCGCCGGAGGTGTAGGGGAACATGGTCAGGGCGTACCACTTGGGGCGGGGGTCGTCATCACTGACCTCATACAGCTTATCCTCCGCCCACTTCCGCTGCCACTTCTTCTCTATTTCCTGGGGTTTATAGCTGGCTGTCATTTTACTGGGGCTAATTGTAACAATAAAGCGTGAGGGGTGCAATCTTTGGGGGGAAATGGGCAGGCGGGTATGGGAAGAATGACTAAAAAATTGTAAATAGAGCCCTGCCGATATATAATGTTATCGCAGTTATTTTCTGGTAGTAACATAGACTGCATGAAAGATTCGCCTTCGGTTTCCTCCACTTGAAGCTGCCTCTCAAGTCCAGGAACTATTCTCAAACTCCAAGGTGAAGGATAATGGCGCGTTTTATAGAAAGGATGCTCTGTGGGTTTAAGTTGCGGCCTGGTAGGATTACCCTCTTCCGGGAAAACGGTTATTTTTAATGCCATCACGGCTGCCGGGGTATCCAGCTATAACGGTTCCGAGATGAACCAGGCGGTAGTCTATGTGCCTGACCAGCGCCTTAACCGGCTCGCCGAAATGTACCGTCCGCAAAAGGTGGTACCGGCCACGCTGGAAGTTGTTGATATCCCCGGGCTTAAGGCTGACCCTCAAAGAGATGGACATGGCTCCAGGTTGCTGGGGTATATTAAGGACGCCGAAGCATTGTTGCACGTGGTACGCTGCTTTGAAGACGGCAGCATTCCCTCTGAGTATGAGACGATAGACCCGGTACGGGATATCGAGACGGTGGATCTGGAGCTGATGGTTGCTGATAGCAACACGCTTGAGAATAAGATTAAACACCTGGCAAAGAAGATTCGTTCAGGAGACAAAGATGCTATCAGGGATACCGCCAATTGCCAGAAGGTGTACACTGCTATTCAGCAGGGCACCCCGGCACGCAGGCAAAACCTGAGCGTCCAGGAACTGGCCAGTATCCGTGAATGTAATCTGGCCTCGTTAAAACCGGTATTGTATATCGCTAATATCAAATCCATAGAGGACGCCGATAACCGCCATG
>DAOUEH010000114.1:0-2166 GCA_034430635.1 Dehalococcoidales bacterium
TCAGGGGGACTTTCTCCAAATCCACCCGCACGCCGGTGGTCTCGCCCATCTCCCCCACCGCCGAGGAGAGCCCGCCGCCGCCGCAGTCGGTGATGCGGCGGTAGAGGCCCCGGTCGCGCGCCCGCAGGATGGCGTCCAGGGCCTTCTTCTCCACGATGGGGTTGCCTATCTGCACCGAGCTCGAGGAAATGGTCTCGGACTCTTTATTCAGCTCGCCGGAGGCGAAGGTCACGCCGTGGATGCCGTCGCGGCCCGTCTTGCCACCGATAAGCACGACTAGGTCGCCGGGGCTCTGCTGGCCCTTCTGGGCCATGTGCTTGGGCATCATTCCCACCGTGCCGCAGTAGACCAGGGGGTTGCCCACGTAGCGCTCGTCGAAGAGGATGGCGCCGTTGCCGGTGGGGATGCCCATGCGGTTGCCGTAGTCGGCCACGCCGGCGCGCACGCCCTTGAAGATACGGCGCGGGTGCAGCACGCCCCTGGGGAGGTCTTCGTGGGGCAGGTCGGGCGGGCCGAAGCAGAAGACATCGGTATTGAAGATGGGCTTGGCCCCCAGCCCCGTCCCCAGCGGGTCGCGGATGACGCCGCCGATGCCGGTGGCCGCCCCGCCGTAGGGCTCCACCGCCGAGGGGTGGTTGTGCGTCTCCACCTTGAAGCAGATGGCATAGCGCCCGTCGAAATCGATGACGCCGGCGTTGTCCTTGAAGACCGAGAGGCACCAGGGCTTGTTGAGCTCCTCGGTGGCCCGCATCACGGTGCTCTTCATGAGGTTATCCACGACCTGGCCGTTCATGGTGATTCTGGCCTTGAAGGTCTTGTGGATGCAGTGCTCCGACCAGGTCTGGGCGATGGTCTCCAGCTCCACGTCGGTGGGCTGGCGGTTCAGCCGGAGGAAATAGTCCTGGATAATACGCATCTCCTCCAGGTTGAGCCAGAACCTGTCCTTGGAGAGGGCCATCAGCTCGCGTGAGTCCATGCCGGCCAGGTTGATGGTCGTCGGGGCGAACTCGTAGGTGGCCGGGGGCAGCGCCATACCTTCCCTGGCGGCGACGACGTGCTGGACGACGCTGTTGACGAGGAGCTTATCGCAGATGGACTGCAGCGTCGCGTCGTCGAAATCGCCCCAGAGCAGGTATTTCTGCGCGGTGCGCACCGCCGTCACGGCGGTGATGCCCAGGTCGGTAATGCCCTTGCGCACGCTCTCCTCGACGGGGTCCATCACGCCGGGGTTGTAGGCCACCTCCACCAGGCGGGCGTCCGCGGGGCAGGGGGTATCCTGATACGAAAACTCCTGGGTGATGGGGTCGGCGAGGAGCTCGCGGCAGATGCGGAGGATGTCCGGCTCGCCGAGCTCGCCTTCGAGGAGGTAAACGTCGCTGACGCGGGCGCGGTTGACGCTGGAGATACCGAGGTCGAGGATATCTTTTTCAAGGGCACCGGCCCTGGGGTCGGCGAAGCCTTCTTTTACCGAGACTTCAATGCGAAACAAGGTGGTGTCCTTTCTGCTTTATCCTCCCACCCCGGCTCTATTATAGTACCATCGGCGGGATTTTTCACGTATTGAGAGCGCGTTTATCAATCCGCCCGATTAAAAAAGTAATCCAGCGGCTGGGCTGCCGCGTCTGGCCGAAATCGAAGGCGGCGAAGGCACTAGCGGCGGCCTCCGGGGTATAGCGGCCGTCGCTGGCCTTGCCGTGGACTGAATCCATCATGCTCCGGAAAGACCGGCTGGCCACGGCGTAGGGGAAGAGGGACAGCACGTCCAGGACGCGCAGGATGCCGTATTTCACCGCCGGGTACTGCAGGGCCCGGAAACGCTTGCCCACGCCGAAGCCGTAGAGGTGCGAGCCTTCCTCCCAGTGGGCCAGCAGCAGGTCGATGGCGCCGTTGAGGGCGGGGTTGTCGCGGTACTTTTCGTACTGCCCCAGCAGCATGAGGATATTCAGGTTGTCCATGGGGCAGGACTCCCGGCCGTAGCTGTCGCCGTAGCAGTCCCAGCCGCCGTTGGCCAGCTGCGACCGCATCACCGCCTGAATATAGCGGGCGATACGCGGGTCGTCGCGGTAGCCCATCCGGGCCAGCGACGCCACCAGGATGGCCGACATGCAGAAGTAGTCGTCGCGTACGTTGGGAGGCATCGTCAGCGAGCCGTCGGGCGACTGGAAG
>DAOUEH010000115.1:0-3698 GCA_034430635.1 Dehalococcoidales bacterium
GCATCGCCGGCGAGCGACCCGTCTCGCCGCGCATCCTCCCCGGCTACGCCCGCCGCACTCACAATCACGCCCGTTTGGGTATATAATGTATAATAGCTAAATAAAGTAACCTATCCCCCTGGCCCCCTTCCCTTGGAAATTGATGAAGGGAAGGGGGAAAGGGGTTGGGAGTGGGGAGACCAGGGGCTAAGCCGCCGATGCCGCGAGGGCGGCCTGGGTGGGAATAGATAACCAGGAACGGATGGGTGGGGTGGCAAACAAAAAGGAGGCGTAAGTGCCGTTACCGGAGCAAAGGGATATAAAGGAGATTGAGGTTATCCTCAATGAAATCCTCAGCACGCGCTGCCCGCCGGTGGGCCGCCTGCGGCTGCTCTCCAGCGGCTTCGGCACCGCCCACTCCCTCAACATCACCGAGAATATCAGCGGGCACAAGGAGTGTCTGGGCTGCGGCAACTGCGTGGATATCTGCCCCTTCCTCTCCCGCGAGCCGTTCCGCCGCCAGCGCACCGAGCAGCGTACCTCGATGGCGCTGGAGAGCATCGTCGGGGAGGACTGCGACCTCTGCAACGCCTGCGTCCTCGTCTGCCCGCAGGTGGATACCACCATCAAGAACTACATTGTCAACCACCGCATGGTGGAGGTCATGTCGCGGCTGGAAGAGCGCATCGGCGACACGGACGAGCCCGACCTCGACCTGTTTCTGGAGGAGGTCATCGGCTAGGCCGGTGGAGTTATGGACTTCGAGCTGCCCGAAGAACTGAAGATGATACAGAAGCTGGTGCGGGACTTCGTTACCGATAAGCTCCGCCCGCTGGAGCGCGAGCTGCTGGGACGCGCCGCCGACCAGAGCGACGCCCGGGCCAATCTCCCCCCCGAAAAAGAGGCGGAGCTGACCGGGATGGTCAGGGAGATGGGGCTCTGGGGGGTGGGCGTGCCCGAGGAGCTGGGCGGCGCCGGTCTGGATACCCTGGGTGTCTGCCTGGTGGAGGAAGAGCTGGCCCGCACCGTGGTGCCCTTCCACTTCGGCGACGTCTCGCCGCTCCTCTTCGACTGCAGCGCGGAGCAGCGCGAGAAATATCTCCAGCCCGCCCTGAACGGCCAGAAGCGGCCCATACTGGCCTTCCTGGAGCCGGAGAGCGGTACCGACCCCGCTATCGTGCGCATGAAGGCCCGGCGGGATAGAGACGATTATATTTTAAACGGCCGCAAGCTCTCCCTCTCCCGCCCCGGCGACGATTATTTCGCCCTAGTCTTTGCCACCACGGATAACGGCCTGACCGGCTTCCTGGTGGATAAGGACACGGCCGGGTTCAGCGTCCGGGGCGGCGGCGATAAGCGCGGCTGGCTGGCCCCGCTGCGGGAGCCGCTGACGCTGGTATTTAAAAACTGCCGGGAGATGGCGGGAAACGTCCTGGGCGAGGCCGGCCGGGCTCTGGAGCTGGGCAAGCACTGGCTGCCGGCGCGGCGCGTGGTGAGGGCGGCTCGCTGCGTGGGTGTCGCCCGCCGCCTCCTCGAAGAGGCCTCCACCGCGGCGCAGTCCCTGGAGGCCTTCGGCCAGTCGGTCTACAAGAAGGCCAATATCCGGGCGGCCCTGGCCGATATCGCCGCGAACATCCGCGCCGCCCGCCTCATGGTCTACGAGGCGGCCTGGCAGGCGGACAGGGGCGAGCTGCTGACGCGTCAGGCCGCCACCGTCAAGCTCTACGCCACCCAGGCCGTGCAGACCATCGCCGACAGGGTGGCCCATATCTTCAACGGCCCCGCCTATCCGGCCAGTCAGCCCATGGCCCGGCTGTGCCAGCGCACCCTGGCGGCCGGGGCCGCCGAGCTGGCCCTGGAACGGCAGCGGCACGTCATCGCCCGGGATATTATCAAAGGCGCCGGGGACTAGATGAGCCGGTACGACTATATCATCGTCGGCAGCGGCATCGGCGGGCTGTATACCGCCCTGCTGGCCCGGGAGCACGGCAGCGTGCTGGTGATTACCAAGGGCAGCATCGACGACTGCAATACCCGCTACGCCCAGGGCGGCATCGCCGCGGCCATCAGCAAGGGCGACTCGCCGCAGCTCCACGTCAAAGATACCGTGGCCGCCGGGGCCGGCCTCTCCGACGAAGCCGCCGTACGCATCCTGGCGAGCGAGGCGCCCGCCCGCATCGCCGACCTGGTCGGCTACCGCGTGCCCTTCGATACCCTCGACGGGGAAATCGCCCTGGCCATGGAGGCCGCCCACAGCGTGCCCCGCGTCCTCCACGCCGGGGGCGATGCCACCGGCGAGCACATCGAGGTGACGCTTTCACGGCAGGTGCGCGCCGCCGGCATAAAGGTGCTGGAGAACTTCCTGGCTACCGAGATTCTGGTGGAAAAGGGCCGGGTCCAGGGGGTGAAGGCCCTGGAGTGCCGCACCGGCACCGTCGAGGAGTTCGCCTGCCATTACCTGGTGCTGGCCACCGGCGGCGCCGGGCAGCTCTTTAAGTACAATACCAACTCCGACGTGGCCACCGGCGACGGAGTGGCCCTGGCCTACAATGCCGGCGCCGAGATTGCGGACATGGAGTTCTTCCAGTTCCACCCCACCGCCCTGCGCATCCCCGGCGTGCTGCCCTTTCTCATCTCGGAGGCCGTGCGGGGGGAGGGGGGCGTCCTCAAGAACGCCGAGGGCTACCGATTCATGCCGGACTATCACGAACAGGGCGACCTGGCCCCCCGCGATATCGTCGCCCGCTCTATCCTGGACGAGATGAAGAAGACCGGCTCCGACCGCGTCTTTCTGGACGTTACCCACCTGCCGCCCAACACCATTACCACCCGGTTCCCCCATATCTACCGCTTCTGCCTGGACCACGGCCTGGACATCACCCGGGAGCTCATCCCGGTAGCCCCGGCCGCCCACTACATGATTGGCGGCGTGCAAACCAGCAGCTGGGGCGAGACCAATGTCGCCGGGCTGTTCGCCACCGGCGAGGTGGCCTGCACCGGCGTCCACGGGGCCAACCGCCTCGCCTCCAACTCGCTGCTGGAGGCCATCGTCTTCTCCCGGAGAATCGTGGAGAGGACGGCGAGCCGGGCCGGGGCCAGGGGCAGGGCCGGGGACGGCAACCGGGTCAGGTACGCCTCGCTCCCCCGCCGCGAGCCCCCGGAGGTGCTACCGGCCGCCGGGCTGGCCGCCCTGCAGCAGCTGCACTGGGATAAGGTGGGCATCGTCCGCGACAGGGACGGGTTGACCCGGGCGGCGGATACCCTGGCCGCCTGGCAGGCGGCCCTGCCCCCCCCCGCCGACCAGCCCGCCTGCGAGCTGGCCAACCTGATACTGACCGGCCGGCTGCTCACGGAGGCCGCCTTTATCCGCGAGGAGAGCCGCGGCGCCCATTATCGCTCGGATTTTCCCCGCAGCTCGCCGCAGTGGCAGTGCCACATCGTCTGGAAAAAATAGCGAAATGCCCGTTTTTCGCCTGCCCGGCCCGCAAACCGCCGCCCTAACGTGTTGAAAAGAAGCGGCCTATGCATTATAAATATAAGAGCGGAAAGCAAACTTGATGTAAGAAGAGGTGTACCGGATTGGCCAAGAAGAAGAAGAAAGTAACCAAGCCCCCGCGCGAGATGACAAAGCGCGCGCTATCGCATCACAAGCGCCAGGTGCGGCGCCAGCGTTTCATCTTCATCGGAGGGGTGGCTATTATCGCCGCCGTGGTTATCAT
>DAOUEH010000116.1:0-5386 GCA_034430635.1 Dehalococcoidales bacterium
AGGTGCTCCATGTTGGGCAGGCCCTTTTCCACCAGCCCCACGTTCTCCCTGGTGTACTCCTCGGGGAGGGCCAGCCCGGCGACCACCTTGGGGCCGCCGCCGTGCATCTTCAGCGCCCGGATGGTGGTGGTGAGCACCGATACGTGCGGTTTCAGGCCGCTGTAGCGGCACTTGACGTTCCAGAACTTCTCGAAGCCGATATCGGCGGCGAAGCCGCTCTCGGTGACGTGATAGTCGAACATCTTGAGGCCGATGCGGTCGGCGATGATGGAGGACTGCCCCACGGCGATATTGGCGAAGGGCCCGGCGTGTACGAAGCAGGGCTGGTATTCCACCGTGCACAGGAGCGAGGGGTTGATGGCGTTGCGCATCCAGGCGGTCATGGCGCCGCCGACCTCCAGGTCGCCGGTGGTGATGGGCTTGCCTTTCTTGTTATAGGCCAGGGTAATCTCGTCCATGCGCTGGCGGAGGTCGGCCAGGTCGGTGACGATGGAGAGCATGGCCATCAGCTCGCTGCTGACGGCGATGCCGAACTTGGACTGCATCGTGTAGCCGTCCATGCGGCCGCCCAGGCCGATGACGATGTTGCGCAGGCTCTGGGCGCAGAAATCGATAATCCAGCCGAACTCTACACGGGTGGGGTCGATATTCAGCCGGGGCATCTTGGTGAGGCGGGCCAGCTGCTCGTCGTCGTAGTTGCGCTCGTGCTGCATCCGGGCGGTCAGGGCCACCATCGCCAGGTTATGGGCGTTCATAATGTCGTTGATGTCGCCGGTGAGGCCCATGGAGAACTCGGTCATGGGGATGAGCAGGGCATTGCCGCCGCCGGCGGCCGTGCCCTTGATGTTCATGGTGGGACCGCCGGAGGGCTGGCGTAGCGCCCCGCCCACTTTCAGGCCGCGCTTGCCCATGCCTTCCATGAGGCCGCAGGACGTGGTGCTCTTGCCCTCGCCCAGCGGCGTGGGGGTAATGGCGGTCACCTCGATGTACTTGCCGTCTTTCTTGCCCTTGAGACGGTCGATTATCTTGAGAAAATCCAGCTTGGCGATTCGCCCGTAGGGGAGAACCTCATCCTTCTGCAGCCCCAGCTTCTCCCGCCACTCATCCGGGGTCGGCATGTTTTCTTCAGCCGCCTCCGAGATTTGCCAGTCCTTCATCTTGACTGCATCGTAAGCCACTTAAGACCTCCTGATTTGTACTTAGTTTTTATATACGCCAGGAAATACCGTAAGTACGGGTATTGAATTTACTTAAAGGCAAACCGAGTACCGGCCAACAAAGCCCGGAACCACCCACCAACGGGGTGGTTCTGCCGGATACCGTTGTCCTGTTAATCTGCCTTTCTAGTGCCAGTGTCAGCTTCTTCCTTGCGCCGCTGACGCGCCGCAACGAGTTTGTTGTAAATTTCCCTGACCTCGCGTGTGGTCTGCGGGCTGGCGGCAAAAAGAGGGCGATTGGCAAGGTCTGCCTCGTTGATAGCCGGGTCATAAGGTATAAAGCCGAGGATTTCCCGGCCGGGCAGGCTGGCCCGGATGAAATCCCGGTCCGATCCGCTGCGTATCTTGTTGCCGACGATGGCGATATTCTCCACCCCCAGGTCGGCGGCGAGCTCGGCGATGGTCTGGGCCGTCTCGATGCTGCGCCGGCCCGGCTCGACGACGATAATCAGCTTGTCCACAGCCCGGGTGGTGCCGCGGGAGAGGTGCTCGATGCCGGCTTCCATGTCCAGGATGACCACCTCGTCGCGCTGCAGGAGGAGGTGTCCCAGCAGGGCCTGGAGCAGCGAGCCCTCCGGGCAGTAGCAGCCGGTGCCGCCCCGCTTGATGCGCCCCATGGCCATGATGCGGATACCGTCCATCTTCACGGAGTAGTCCTCCGGCAGGTCGTCCACCCTGGGGTTGAGCTTGAAGAAGCCCCCGGAAGTCCCCGGTCGCACCCCCACGCGCTCCTCGATGAGGTCTTCCAGGGCGGAGATGGGGGTTATCTGTTCCGGGTGGGGGAAACCGAGGGTGGCGGCCAGGTTGGTGTCGGGGTCGGCGTCGATGGCAATGACGGAGTAACCTGCATCGGCGAATGTCTGCGCCAGGAAAGCTGATAGAAGGGTTTTACCTACGCCGCCTTTACCGCTTATGGCAATCTTCATCCAAACCTTGCTTCTGGCATAACGACAGTCTGTAGTTTTCGGGAAGTATGAAAATGGGAGTGCCGGTGTGCACCACTTCCCAAAGAACTAGTTTATCTTATGCCGCTTTAAAAGTCAATAAAACACGTACCTTCGACCTAGTACTTACGGTCAGTCCCCGCCGCCTTTTTAAACGGCCAGCGAGAACAGGTGTTTTATCCTTTCCGTACGAGGCCACATATTGTCTTCCTAACTATATTGTATCTTATTTGCGTGACGGGGGGCAATCCGCTTCCTCCCCCCACCCTGGGTATTTTTATCCCTCCCTCCCGCCCCTTATCATCCGTGGCTTAGCCCGTAGTTTTACCCCTTACCGCCCTAAAAGAGAGAAGCTGGCGGTCTCTCTTCCTTTGGGGCAAAGGGGGGTGCTATTTACGGGTTTAGCCAGCGATGCGCCGAGGGCGGGCCGGGTGGGAAAGAAAAACTCTGCGGGGTGGGGTAGAGGGGCAGGATTATACTATTGTTGTCTTTTCGTCCCCCAGCTACTAGAATGAAAACGAGATAGCCGGAAGGAGTATGACGATGGCCGAAGCGAAATATCCCCGCTGTGCGCGCTGCCCCACCAAGGCCTGCGAGAAGCACGGCATGAAAGCGAATGATGCCTCCTCGCCGCTGGAGAAGGCGCCCGCCTTCTGCCCGATGAAGCTCATGCCGGAGATAATTGATGAGGCGATGACCGAGTATGATAAGCCCGAGGTGCGTGAGTTCGCCCGGCTGGCCTCCGTCCAGGAGTTCCAGTGCTACGAGCCCCTCCCCGACGGCCTGCGCACGCGCAACACCCGCATTGAGGAGCTTATTCAGTTCTCCCGCAAGTGCGGTTATAAGCGGCTGGGCATCGCCCACTGCGGGGGCCTGGCCGGGGAGGCCGCCCGCCTCAGCGACATCCTGGAGGCCAACGGCTTCCAGGTGGTCTCCGTCCAGTGCAAGGCCGGGGCCGTCCCCAAGGAGAGAATCGGCCTCAAGCCGGAGGAAAAGATTGCCGGGGCGGCTAACTGGGAGACGATGTGCAACCCCATCGCCCAGGCCATGATTATCAACCGGGCCGGGGTGGACCTGGCCGTGATGCTGGGGCTCTGCATCGGCCACGATACCCTGTTCATCAAATACTGTAACGTCCCCCTGACGGTGATTGCCGTCAAGGACAGGGTGACGGGACATAATCCCCTGGCCGCCCTCTATACCAGCGATACCTACTACCGGCGGCTGAAAAATAAGATAGACTAGGGGAAATAAAACAGGTAGGCTAACCCTCTTAAAAGCCTTTTCCGGGGCGTTTAAGAGGGGTCTTGAAAAAACCTTACCCCTCTCCTGCGGAACGCCTTATCAGGAGAGGGGGATACAGGGGCAGAGGTAAGTAATAAAGGGGAGGCTAATAAAATGGCCATAATTGATATCAGCGTCGTCCCGGTGGGCACGGGCTCGCCCTCCGCCAGCTCCTACGTGGCCGGGGCCGTGAAGATACTCGAAAAAGAACCGGACATCAAGTACGAGCTGACGGCCATGAGCACGATTATCGAAGGCGAGCTCAACCACCTCCTGGTCATCGCCCGGAAGATGCACAACACGCCCTTCGAGGCCGGCGCCAGGCGCGTGGTGACCACCATCCGCATCGACGAGCGCCGCGATAAGCCCCTCACCATCGAGGGCAAGATGGCCGCCGTCCGTAAGAAGCTGGGCAACTAGAGTTAAATAAGGCTATCTCATGGAACTTGAGCACATCGTCATCCTGCTGGCCACCGGCATCGCGGCCGGTTTCGCCGGCGGCCTGCTCGGCGTCGGCGGCGCCTTCATCATGACGCCGCTGCAGTACATCGTCTATACCGGCATGGGGCTGTCGCCCGACCTGGCCATCCTAACGGCCTTCGCCACCAGCCTGCTGGTCGTCCTGCCCACGGCCCTGAGCGGCGCCTGGCGGCACCACCGCCAGAAATCCGTCCAGTGGAAGGCCGCTATCGTCATGGGGCTTTGCAGTATGGTGGTCGCCTTCGGCGGGGCCACCCTGGCGACTCACCTCTCGGCGACGGCGCTCAAGCTTGCCTTCGGCATCATTATCATCCTCGTCGGCATCCGCATGCTCACCGCCCGCGAGCCCAAGTATAAAATCGAGGCCGTAGCCAGCCCCTGGCTCTGGGCGCTCTGGGCGGTACCCCTGGGGTTCCTCTCCGGCGTCTTCGGCATCGGCGGCGGCGTGGTCATGGTTCCGGTGCTGGTGCTGGCGCTGCGGTTCGAGATTCACTACGCCATCGGCACCTCGCTGGCGGTGATGATATTCACCTCAATCGGCGGCGTTCTGGGATACATCGTCAACGGCCTGGGCGTGCCCGACCGCCTGCCCTATTCGCTGGGCTACGTCAACCTGTCGTCGTGGCTGCTGCTGGCCGTGCCCGCCGTCTTCATGGCGCAGATAGGGGCGATTACCGCCCACAAGCTGCCCCGACGGCCGCTGCTGTATATCTTCGTGCTCATCCTCTTCTACATGGGGCTGCGTACCGCCGGCTTCTTCGACTGGCTGGGCTGGCCGCTATGATATAATAAGGAGGCAATCATGGAAGTAAAGATTACCACGCTGAGCGAGAACACGGCCAGCGGCCCCTGTCTGGCCGAGTGGGGCCTGAGCATGCTGGTGGAGGCCGACGGCCAGCGCATCCTCTTCGATACCGGCGGCGGCAGGGCCGCGGTCTATAACGCCGACCTGATGGGTATCGACCTGGCCGGCATCGACCGGATGGTGCTGAGCCACGGCCACTACGACCATACCGGTGGGCTTTACGAGGTGCTGCAGCGCACCGGGCGCAAGGAAATTATCGCCCACCCGGACGTCTGGAGCCGGAAGTACGGCAGCCTGGACGAAACGCCCAAGCGTTACGTGGGCATCCCCTTCGCCCGCGAGGCGCTGGAGGTGATGGGGGCCGACTTCCGCCTCTCCGAAAAGCCGGTTAAGCTCTCCCCCCGCATCACCACCACCGGCGAGATACCCCAGGTCACGGACTACGAGATAATCGAGAAATACCTCTGCGTCATGGAGGGCGATAAGCTCAAGCAGGACCCCCTCGCCGACGACCTGGCCATGATTATCGATGCCGATTTCGGGCTGGTGGTCATCCTGGGCTGCGCCCACCGCGGCATCGTCAACACGCTGACCCACGTGAAAAAAATCACCGGCAAGGATAATATCTATGCCGCCATCGGCGGGACGCACCTCGT
>DAOUEH010000117.1:0-12042 GCA_034430635.1 Dehalococcoidales bacterium
TACTTGCGGGACGTGCCGAACATATCGCGCACCTCGGCCAGCCCCACCTTGCCGCTAGCTTTAATCTTTGCTTTAATCTTCGCCACCATCTCCGCGTAGGCGGCGGCCCCGAAGACGACGCTGTCACTCACCCGCACCACCCGGCCCTGCCCGATGAGCATGGCCAGTAAATCCGCCTCCGGGATGAGGGCGCTGTCCGGCGCGTAGGGGTTAGCCTCCAGCGACTTGAGAAAGGCGTCGATTTTGGCCTGCTGCGCCGCGGTGAGCTTGATGCTGTGGGCGGGCAGGCGCAGGCTGGCCCCCTCCCCGGTAATGACGCCCTGCCCGATGAGCATGGCCAGGACGGCCGGGGCGTGGCCGCCCAGCTTGAGGCGGCCGCCGAGCTCGATGCGGGGCATGCCGGGACGGGCGGGGTATTTTTTATGATATTCCTCCAGCGCCGCGGTTACCTGAGCGGTCAGGCGCCCCCAGCCGGGGGCCGTGAAGAGGAGGCGGCGCTCGCCTTCACCCGCGGCGGCAATCTGACCCTCGCCAATTAACGAGTCGATGGCCTCACGGGCCTGCCCTTCCGGGAGGTTGCTCTGGGCGATAAGGGCGGCAAGCTCCAGCGGCTGCTTCGTCTCCAGCAGGGCCGTCACCAGGTCGGCGGCGGTGCCCCCCTCCCTGGCCCGCAGGTTCTCGATTACCTCGGGCCGGAAGCGCCGCAGCCGGCGGGCGCGGGCATCGACGACGCCGCCGCCCCCCAGCGTCTCCATCGGCGAGCGGATAATATAGCGGTCGCCCCTGACGACGGCCAGCGGTCTGGCCAGCGTCAGCTGCGCCCAGGTGGTGGCGCCGGGCCGGATTTCGTCGCCCTCCAGCAGGCGTACCTTGGCCATCGCCTCCGCGGCGCCGGTATGAAAGCTGACGGTGCTGCCGTGACGCAGGGGGCGCTGGAGGTAGGCGATGAGGCTGAGCTTGACGGTGACCATCCGGGTCGGTTCCAGCCAGCCCGGCGTGGTGACCACGTCCCCCCGCACCAGCTGGGAGGTGTTGACCCCCACCAGGTTGGCGGCGACGCGGGAGCCGGGGGTGGCCGTGGTAAGTTTGGCCTTGTGGGTCTGCAGGCCGCGCAGCCGCGACTTGAGGCCGGAGGGGCAGATTTCCACCTCCTGCCCCACCCGCAGGGAGCCGTCGATGAGGGTGCCGGTGACCACCGTGCCGGCCCCGGCCATGGTGAAGATACGGTCGACGGGGAGGCGGGGGCGCCCCAGGTCGGCCCGGGGCTCGGTCTTGTCCAAAAGCTTGTCGATGGCGGCCAGCAGCTCCGGCAGGCCCTCGCCGGTGACCGCCGAGACGGGGATGATTTCAGAACCGGCCAGCGTCGTGCCGGCGAGCACTTCCTCCACTTCCATCCGCACCAGGCTGAGGAGGTCGTCGTCCACCAGGTCTTTCTTGGTAATAACGGCCAGGCCGCGGTCGACGCCGATTAAATCCAGGATGGCCAGGTGCTCGCGGGTCTGGGGCATGACGCCCTCGTTGGCGGCCACGATGAGCAGGGCCAGGTCGATGCCGCCGACGCCGGCCAGCATGTTCTTGACGAAACGCTCGTGCCCCGGCACGTCGACGATGCCCACCTCGCGCCCGGAGGGGAGCGTCAGCCAGGCGAAGCCCAGCTCGATGGTCATGCCCCGCTCTTTCTCCTCGCGGAGGCGGTCGGGGTCGATGCCGGTGAGGGCCTTTACCAGCACCGATTTGCCGTGGTCGATGTGCCCGGCCGTGCCCAGTACGAACATGATGATTTTCCTGTGCGGTTACTTGAGACTGGCTATATCCTTAAGCGCCCCAATCACAATCTCGTCTTCCTCCGGGAGCACCGTGCGCGGGTCGAGGAGGAGGGTGTCTTTTTCGATGCGCCCGATGACGGGAATCTCCCGCCGACGCAGGTTTACGGCGGCCTTTTTAGCCGCGCCGCCACTGCCGAAAGCTATTGCCAGCAGGCTCGTCGGCAGGCCCCCGCCGGGCAGGCTGCCGCCGCCCACCATCGTCTCGCCGGGGACTACTTGCGCTTTGCCACCGGCGGCCTTCGCCCACGAATCGGCCCGCTTTTTAATATCGGCCCGGTCAGCGGCAATCATGCGCCAGACGGGTATCTTGGCGGCGGCCTCCCCCTTGAGATAGTGCACCAGGGTGGCCGCCAGGGCCGCCAGGCGCGTCTTGTCCACCCGCACCGCCCGCGCCAGGGGATGCTTTTTGAGCTTGTCTATGTATGATTTCTTACCCACGATGACGCCCGCCTGCGGCCCGCCCACCAGCTTATCGCCGGAGAAAAAGGTGAGCGCCGCCCCGGCGCTGACGCTCTGCGGCACCATCGGCTCGGCGGCCAGCCCGTAGGCGGTGGTATCCAGGAAGCAGCCGCTGCCCAGGTCGTCGAGCACGATGAGGTCGTGCCTGGCGGCGACCGCGATAATCTCTTCCAGGCTGGCCTCGGCTACGAAGCCCACCAGGCGAAAATTGCTGGAGTGCACCCGCATCAGGGCCACGGTGCGCTCGGTGACGGCGGCCGCGTAGTCGGCGGCGTAGGTGCAGTTGGTCGTGCCCACCTCGACGAGCTTCGCCCCGCTCTGGCGCATCACGTCCGGAATGCGGAAGCCCCCGCCGATTTCCACCGCCTGCCCCCGCGAGACGATGACCTCCTTGCGCCGCGCCAGGGCGGTCAGCCCCAGGAGCACCCCGGCGGCGTTGTTGTTGACGACGAAGCCCGCCTCGGCCCCGGTAAGCTGGCACAGCAGCCCCTCCGCGTGGACGTGCCGCGAGCCGCGGTTGCCGGTCTCCATGTCGATTTCCAGATTGGAATAACCGGAGCTTACCGCCGCCATCGCCGCGATGGCCGACTGGCTCAGGGGGGCGCGCCCGAGGTTGGTATGCAGGATGACGCCGGCGGCGTTGACGACGCGGCGCAGCCCTGGCTCCGTCAAAGTTTTTATCTCGGCCAGTACCGCGCTGACGATTTCGTCCAGGGAAGTCCCGCCCCTGCCCGCCGCGATGGCGGCCCGCTCGCTCTCCAGTTGCTGGCGCACCAGGCCCACCAGCCGCTCGTGGGGGTACTCCCCGCTGAGGCGGGCCAGGCGGGCATCGGCCAGGACTTTATCCACGCCCGGCAGGTTCCGGTAATCACTCCCCATAAGCCATATTCTACATAATAACCGGCCATTGTTCAAAACAACAACACATTTGACAGCCCGCCGTATCAATGCTAAACTAATTTAAGTTTACCGATTTAGTCAACAATTAAGGACGGGCTATTGAAACTATCGACGCGTTCGCGCTACGGCACGCGCGCCCTCCTCGACCTGGCCCGGCACGAGGCAGAGGCGCCGGTGCAGCTCAAAGACATCGCCCGGCGGCAGCGCATCTCGCTGGCCTACCTGGAGCACATCATCGCCCCGCTGGTGGGCGCCGGTATCGTGCGCAGCTTGCGGGGGCGCCGCGGCGGCCTCAAGCTCACCCGCCGCCCGGAGCGCATCCGCCTCAGCGAGGTGGTGCACCTCCTCGAGGGCAACGCCACGCCGGTGGACTGCATCGCCGAGCCGGGCTGCTGCGACCGCACGCCCTACTGCGCCGTCCGCGACATCTGGAGCGAGATGCAGCAAGCCATTGACGACACGCTGGGGGCCATCACCCTCCGCGAGCTGATGGAGCGGCAGAAAACGAAGGAATCCGGCGGGCCCGCCCGGCCGGAGACCCCGGGGATAGCGCAGCCGGGGCAGAAATAATGTATAATTGGGTCAGCCAGGCCTTACCGGCCGTAATACAAGGGGAGGGGTGCTGCAGTGTTTAACGGCATCAGGGAAGATATCCGCACCGTCTTCGCCAAAGACCCGGCCGCCCGGAGCGTGCTGGAGGTGCTCTTCTGCTACCCCGGCCTGCACGCCCTCTGGGCGCACCGCGTGGCGAACTTCCTGTGGCGGCACAAGTGGCGCCTGCCCGCCCGCTGGATATCGCACTGCAGCCGGTTCTTCACGCAGATAGAGATTCACCCCGGCGCCACTATCGGTCGGCGGTTCTTCATCGACCACGGCTGCGGCGTGGTCATCGGGGAGACCACCGAAATCGGCGACGACGTGCTGCTCTACCAGGGGGTGGTGCTGGGCGGCACCACGCTGGAGAAGAAGAAGCGGCACCCCACCCTGGGCAACGGCGTCGAGATGGGCAGCGGGGCCATCGCCCTAGGGCCCATCACCATCGGCGACGGGGCCCGCATCGGGGCCAGCTCGGTGGTCATCAAGTCGGTGCCACCGGGGGTTACCGTCGTCGGCATCCCGGCGCGGGCGGTCACCAAGCGCGAGAAACCGGCCATGGACCTGGAGCACGGCAGGCTCCCCGACCCGGTCGCCGAGGCCCTGCGCTCGGTCATCCGCGAGCAGCACCACCTGGAGGAGCGTCTTAAAAAGCTGGAGGACACCGCCGGAAAGGACAAACAAAAAAGCTAGAGGGAGCCAGAGAACATGGAAAAATTCAGCCCGGTGGGTGAAAAGGAAATCACCCGCGCCATTGTATCCGAGTTCACTAAGGATTTTATCGATTACGTCGAGAGCGACTGCATCATCGTCGGCGCGGGCCCCAGCGGGCTCGTCGCCGCGCGCGATATAGCCAGAGCCGGTAAAAAGGTGGTCATCGTCGAGCGCAATAACTACCTCGGCGGGGGGTTCTGGAGCGGCGGCTACCTCATGCCCAAGGTAACCGTGCGCCACCCCGGCGAGCGTATCCTCGACGAGCTGGGCGTGCCCTACAAGACGGTGAGCGAGGGCCTGGTGGTCTGCGACGCCCCCCACGCCTGCGCCGCCCTCATCGCCGCGGCCTGTGCCGCCGGGGCTAAAGTCATCAACATGACCATGCTCGAAGACCTCGTCGTCAAGGACGGGCGGGTCTGCGGGGCGGTCATCAACTGGTCGCCGATTGCCTCGCTGCCGCGGCAGGTCGCCGCCCTCGACCCCGTCGCCATCGAGGCGCCGCTGGTCGTCGAGGCCACCGGGCACGACGCCATGGTGGTTAAAAAGCTGGAGCAGCGCGGCCTCATCAAGACCAAGGGCGAAGGCGCCCTCTGGATAGAGCGGTCGGAAGACCTCATCGTGGAGCATACCGGCGAGTGCTTCCCCGGCCTCATCGTCACCGGTATGGCCGTGGGCGCCGTCTACGGCCTCCCCCGCATGGGCCCCACCTTCGGCTCGATGTTCCTCTCCGGGGAGGTGGCCGCCCGGGTCGTCCTCGAAAAGCTGACGTGATGAAAGTCGCCATCGCCCTGAGCGGCGGCGTCGATTCCGCCGTGGCCGCCGCCCGGCTCAAGCAACAGGGGCACGAGGTTACCGGCGCGACGATGCGGGTCGTGCCCGGGGACGACCGCGCCGCCGGGGCGGCCGCCGCCATCGCCCGAAAGCTAGGTATACCCCATCACGTCTTCGACCTGACGGACGCCTTTGAAAAATATGTCATCGCCGATTTCTGCCGCGAGTACGCCGGCGGGCGGACGCCCAACCCCTGCGTCCGCTGTAACCAATACATCAAGTTCGGCGCCCTGCTGGACAGGGTTCGGGAAACGGGGGCGGACTGGCTCGCCACCGGCCACCATGCCCGCATCGAAAGGGACTCCGGCGGCGGCTGCCTCCTCAAGAAGGGGCGCGACCGCGACAAGGACCAGTCGTATTTCCTGGCGCAACTATCTCAAGAGCAACTTTCACGCACCCTGTTTCCCATCGGAGATATGACCAAGGACGAAGTAAGAAAGCTCGCCGCCGAGTTCGGCCTGGCCGATTGCGCGGCGGGGGCGGAGAGCCAGGAAATCTGCTTCATCCCCGGCGGCGACCGCGTGAAGTTCCTCCGGGAGCGCGGTGTCGGGCAGGATAAACCGGGGCCGATAAGGGATGCGCAGGGCAATGTCCTGGGCACGCACCGGGGCATCGGCGCCTACACCGTCGGCCAGCGCCGGGGCCTGGGCATCGCCGCGGCCGCGCCGCACTACGTCACCGCCATCGCCCCGGAGGAAAACGCCATTACCGTCGGCACACGGCAGGAGACCCTCGCCACTGAGCTGGTCACCGGTGACCTCAACTGGCTCGCCGGCGACGCCCCGGAAACAACGATTGAATGCATGGCCAGGGTGCGCCACCGCCACCCGGAGGCCGCCGCCAGGCTCACGCCGCGGGGCAAAGGGGAGTATCACGTGCGATTCAGCCAGCCGCAGGCCGCCATCGCCCCCGGGCAGGCGGTGGTCTTCTACGCGGGGGATACCGTCCTCGGCGGCGGTACTATTTTGAGATAGAGATAAATCATGACCGATAAAATCCTCAAAACGGTCAGCTATACCGGCCTCAACGGCGGCTTCACCCGCCGCCGCGAGCGCATCGTGCGGGAGAGCGCCCTGGCCATTCGCCTCGACGGGAAGCCTTTCGCCACGGCCATGCTCCTGGCGGGACGGGAAAAGGATTTCGTCTACGGGCACCTCTACGCCCAGGGGATCATCGGCCGCGCCGCCGACATCGCCGCGCTCACCATAAAAAATGGCATCGCCGACGTGAAGCTGACCGCCGGCTATGCCGCCCCGCCGCCCCAGGAAGAAATAGAATCTGACCTCGTGGTATCCAGAGAGGACATCTTCTCCTGCGTGCGGGCGATTCTAAAATCGGAAATCTTCGCCGAGACCGAGGCGGTGCACTCCGCCGGTCTCTTTCTGGAGGGTAGAGAGGCAGTCGATATTGCCGAAGACCTGGGACGGCACCACGCCCTGGACAAGGTCATCGGCGCGGGGCTCCTGGGGGGCGTGGCTTTCGGCCGCACGCTGGCCGCCTCCACGGGGCGCCTCCCCGCCGAGATGATTGCCAAGTGCCGCCACGCCGGCATCCCCGTCATCGCCAGCAAGGGCGTGCCCACCACGCTGGCTATCGAGATGGCCTCGACGGCGGGCGTTACCATCGCCGGGCTGGTGCGGGGCGATACCATGCTCGTCTACTCCCACCCGGAGCGGATAAAATAAGGCCATGAAGAGAGATTCGACGCAGGCAATCACCGCGGCGCGGGTCATCCCCTGCCGCCAGCTCGCCGGCGGGCGGTTTATCGATGGCAAAGCCGAGGTAATCTTCGAGCGGGAGCTGACTCTTTATGTCAACGGGGCGCCCCTGGCCACCGCCGCCATTACCCCCGGCCTGGAGCGGGAGTTCGCCACCGGCTACCTCTTCGGTCAGGGGTTTATCAATTCCCCGGAAGATATTGCGTCAATTGAGATTAAAGGTGAAGCCGCGAAAATACAATTACAAAATTCCGCTGGATTCCCCACCGGCGCCCCCGGCTACCGCATTGTCTCGGGGGGCGGCCGGGTGGCCCTGGCCGCGGCGGCGCCCCTGCCGAAGATAAAAAGCCGCCTCAAGGTGAGCCGGGCCGCCGTGTTCAGCGCCATGAACGCCCTCTTCGCCGGGGCCGCCCTCTACCACCGGACGGAGGGCACCCACGCCGCCGGGCTCTTCACGCCGGAGGGCCAGGCCATCCGCATCGTGGAGGACATCGGCCGCCACAACTGCCTGGACAAGCTCATCGGCCATGCCCTCCTGAACAACACTGATTTTACAGGCATCTTTCTCGCCACCACGGGACGCCTCGCCTCGGAGATGGTCACCAAGATATGCCGGGCGGGCCTGCCCCTGGCCGCCACCAAGACGGCCGTCACCGACGCGGGCCTGGCCATCGCCCGGAGGTGCGGGCTTACCGCCATCGGCTTCGTGCGGGACGCGGGGACGCGCCTCCAAACCAATATGGACATGCGCGTTATCCCGGAGGCGCAGCTAAAGATTTATACCGGCGCGGGCCGGGTGTTCTGGGAATAAGGGCGGAGATAGGGTAAAATGAAGGCAGAGGGTTCAAACCCCAAGGGACGGAAACCGGCCATGAAAAAGGAGAAATCCCTGGAAGAACGCATCCTCAAGCTGAAAGAAGAACGCCAGGCGGTTATCCTGGCGCACAACTACCAGCGCGGCGAGGTGCAGGATATCGCCGATTTCGTGGGGGACTCGCTGGAGCTGAGCCAGCGGGCGGCCAGGACCGACGCCGCCGTGATAGTCTTCTGCGGCGTGCACTTCATGGCCGAGACGGCCCATATCCTCTCCCCGGACAAGACCGTCCTCCTGCCCGATTCCGGGGCCGGCTGCCCCATGGCCAACATGATTACCGCCGAGCAGCTCCGCCGGGAAAAGGCGAAGCTCCCCGGGGCCACCGTGGTCACCTACGTCAACTCCACCGCCGAGGTCAAGGCCGAGTCCGACTACTGCTGCACCTCGGCCAACGGCGTCAAGGTCGTGGCGAGCCTGGCCACGGATAATATCCTCTTCGTCCCCGACCAGTACCTGGGCGACTACATCATGAAAAAGACGGGTAAGCGGATGAGCCTCTGGCCCGGCTACTGCCCCACCCACGTGCGCATCACCCCGGAGGACATCACCGCCCGCCGGCAGGAGCACCCGCGGGCGCGGGTGGTGGTGCACCCCGAGTGCCGCCCCGAGGTCATCGCCCTGGCCGACGAGGCCCTGAGCACCAGCGGCATCATCCGCTACGCCGCCCGGCCGGACGTGAAAGAGCTTATCGTCGGCACCGAGGTGGAGATTCTCCACCGCCTTAAAAAGGAGAACCCCGGCAAGACCTTCATCCCCGCCTCCAGGAAGGCCATCTGCATCGACATGAAGAAGATAACCCTGGAGAAGCTGCTGCACTCGCTGGAGACGATGACGCCGGAGGTAACCGTGCCGGAGATGACCCGCATGCGGGCCAGGGCCGCCGTCGACCGAATGCTGGCCATCGTCTGATTAAGAGTCCGAGTATAAAATGCTTACGCCGCAGGAACGGAAACGCTACGAGCGCCAGATAGCCATCTACGGCTTCGGCGAGTCGGGGCAGGAGAAGCTGAAAAAGGCCCGGGTCTTCGTCGCCGGGGCCGGCGGCCTGGGCTCGCCGGTGGCCCTGTACCTGGTCGCCGCCGGCATCGGCACGCTGCGCGTGGCCGACCGCGATACGGTCGAGCTTAGCAACCTCAACCGCCAGGTGCTGCACTGGCAGGAAAACATCGGGCAGGAGAAGGCCGCCTCGGCGGCGGCCAAGCTGAAAAAGCTCAACCCTGATATTGAAATCGAAGCCACCGCCGAGCCGATAACCGAATCCAATGCCGCCGCGCTCGTCGGCGACGCCGATGCCATCGTCGACGCCATGGACAACCTGCCCACCCGCTACATCCTCAACCAGACGGCCATCGCCCAAGGCATCCCCTTCTTTCACGGGGCCGTGCAGGGCTTCGAGGGGCGGGCCATGACCGTCCTGCCGGGCCGCTCCGCCTGCCTCTACTGCCTCTACCACGGCGCCACCCTCCCCCCGGAGAAGTGCCCCGTCATCGGCGTCACCCCGGCGGTCATCGGTTGTATCCAGGCGACGGAGGTAATAAAATATATCACAGGGCTGGGCGAGCTACTGACCGACCGGCTCCTCGTCTACGACGCCCTGGGGATGAAATTCACCGAGCTGCACGTGAAACGAGACCCCGCCTGCCCCCGGTGCGGCAACCTAAAGAGTGAGTGAGAAGCAAATGAGCGCCACCATCGAGCTTTCCCCCGTCCTGGCCAGCTTTACCGATAACCAGCTGAGCGTGCCGGTAACCGGCCAGACCATCGGCGAGTGCCTCGACGAGCTGGTGAAGAAGCTGCCGAATCTAAAGAAGCTGCTGCTGGATAAAACAGGCCGGCTGATGCACACCTACAGTATTTACATCAACGGGGAGAGTATCTATCCGCTCGACATGAAGCGCCCGGTGGCCGACGGCGATAAGATAAATATCGTCTTCATCGTTACCGGGGGTTAGCTAGCCCTCCCTCCCCTTGAGCCACTTCCCCTTCTGCGCCACCCGTGTAACCTCGTCGGTGGTCTTATAACCGGCCAAGAAGTCCTTGCGGAAGGCCTCGAAAGTCCCACTAATTATCGCCTCCCTTATCTCCCCCATGAGGCGGGCGATAAAGCGCAGGTTGTGCAGCGTGGCCAGCCGCAGGGCCAGCAGCTCGTCGCTGCGGAAGAGGTGGCTCAGGTAGGCGGCGGAGAAGGTGCGGCAGGTATAGCAGTCGCACTCAGAGTCGAGGGGGGCGTCCCGCTGGCGGTACTCCGCCCGGCGGATGTTGACCCGCCCCCGCCGCGTGTAGAGGGCCCCGTTGCGGGCGACGCGGGTGGGCAGGGCGCAATCGAAGATATCTATGCCGCGGGCCACCCCCTCGATGATGTCCTCCGGGGCACCCACGCCCATGAGGTAGCGGGGCTTGCCCTCCGGCAGGCCGGCGGTGACGGTCTCAATCACGGGCAGGGTGACCGCCTTCGGCTCGCCGACGGAGAGCCCGCCGATGGCGTAGCCGGGGAAGTCCAGCCCGGTGAGATAGTCCGCCGACTCGCGCCGCATCTCCGGCGAAAAGCCCCCCTGCACGATGGCGTAGAGGGCCAGGTCATCTCTTTTTCGTGCGTTAAGACATCTTGCCGCCCACTGATGGGTGCGGTGCATGGCGCGGCGGACTTTGGCCTCGCTGTCGCCGTAGGCGGTGCACTCGTCGAGCACCATCATCACGTCGGCGCCGAGGGCCTCCTGGTAGCTCACGGCCAGCTCCGGGGTGAAGAAGTGCTGGCTGCCGTCGATGTGGGAGCGGAAGGTCACCCCGGCGTCGTCGATTTTACAGAGGGGGGCCAGGCTGAAGACCTGGTAGCCGCCGCTGTCGGTGAGGATGGCGCCTGCCCAGGCCATGAAGCGGTGCAGCCCGCCCAGTTCTTGGATAACGTCGATGCCCGGCCGCAGGTAGAGGTGATAGGTATTGGCCAGCACCATATCGAAGCCGGTGTCTCTTATTTCGGTGGGGGTGAGGGTCTTGACGGTGGCCTGCGAGCCGACGGGCAGGAAGACCGGCGTGGCGACCTTACCGTGGGCCGTGGTAAGCTCGCCGGCGCGGGCGCCGGAATCGGTTTTGAGGAGTTTAAAATGTTCTTTGGTAGACATGGTCTACTGCAGTAAATGATTAGCAATGATGGTGCGGTGCACCTCGGAGACGCCCACGTAAATCTCGGTCATCTTGGCATCGCGGTAGAGCCGCTCCACCGGCAGGGACTTCATCGTGCCGTAGGCCCCGTGAATCTGCATGGCCAGCCGCGTGACCTCCACGGCCACCTGCGAGGCGAAGAGCTTGGCCAGCGACGACTCGTACTGGATGCCCTGGCCATGGTCGCGGAGGAAGGCGGTGCGGTAGATGAGCCAGCGGGCCGCCTCGATTCGGGACGCCATCTCCGCCAGCGGCTGCTGGACGGCCTGCATCCGCGCGATGGCCTTTCCCTGCGCCCGGCGCTGCTTGGCGTAGTCCAGCGATAGCTCCAGGGCCGCCTGGGCGATGCCCAGCCCCTGCACCGCCACGCTCATCCGCTCCAAGCTGATGGCCTCCAGCAGGATGGCGAACCCCTTCCCTTCCTCGCCGATGAGATTTTCCGCCGGCACGTGTACCTCGTCCAGGTAAACGACCGACGTCCCCAGCCCACGCAGGCCGATGGTCTCGCAGGCCTCGCGGACGGAAAAGCCTTTTTGTTTAGCTTCCACGATGAAGGCATTGAGGCCCTCGCCGTCCTCGCGGCGGGCAAATAACAGCACCACGTCCAGCGCCGGGGCCAGCGCCATGAACTGCTTCTGCCCGGTGATGACGAAGCCCTTACCGCTGCGGCGGGCGGTGGTGGTTATCAGGCGCGGGTCGGAGCCGGTCTCGGCCTCGGTGAAGCCGATGCCGCCCAGCATCTCGCCGCCGGCCAGGGGGGTGAGCAGGCGCGTTTTCTGCTCTTCGGTGCCGAAGCGGTAGATGCCTTCCTCGGGGACGGTATTGACCGACATAATCGCCCCCACGGTGGCCGAGGCCCGGCAGACCTGCTCCAGCACCAGCACGAAGCTCAGGTAACCGGCGGCGCTGCCCCCGTATTCAGGGGGGTACGGCAGCCCCTGATAGCCGCGCCGCCCGATTTCCCCGG
>DAOUEH010000118.1:0-15021 GCA_034430635.1 Dehalococcoidales bacterium
GGCACGTCCTGCCAGTCCAGGTAGGCGCGGGCGCTGTTATCGCTGCCGTTGGCCGGCAGGGTGAGCACCGGCACCCCGGGGGCCACCGCCTCCACCGTAAAGGTGAACTCGCGGGTGGTGGTGCCGTCGCTGATGGTAACCATGTGGCCGCCGGCGGGGCTGGGGGGAATGGTGACGAAGGCGATGAAGGCGCCGTCGCTATCGGCCTTCTTGGTCTCGATGGTAGCGCCGTCGTACTCGATGGTGATATTGCCGTTGGCCTCGAAGCCGCTGCCCCGGACGGTGACGGTAATGCCGACGCCGCCGCTGGAATCGCTCAGGCTGGCGGCGGCGGTAACCGTGAAGCTCTCCTTGTCCACGTTGCCCTTGTCGTCGCGGGCGGTGACGTCGTAGAGGCCGGGCGGCAGGTCGGGCACCTCGACCTGGGCGGTGAAACCGCCGTAGTCGTCGCTCTGGGCGTTGAGCACGACATAAGGGCCGAAGGTGACGCTGAGGCTGCTGAGGTAGCCGAAACCGCTGCCGGTGAGATTCACCAAAGTGCCGGGGCTGGCCGAGGTGAGGTTGATGGCCAGTACCGGGATGACGTTGAACTGGGCCTGCACCGACCGGCCGCTGCTGTCCACGGCGGTAATCTGATGGGAGCCGCCGGCGCTGGCCGGGACGATGAACTGGTAGGTGAGGCGGCCGGTGGGCGAGGCCGTGGTCGTGCCGATTTTAGTGCTGATGATGTTCTGGTAATAGAGGGTTACCGTCCGGCCCGCGTAGTAGCCGGCGCCGCTGATGGTGGTGCTGGTGCCCACGGCCCCGTCGGTGATATCCAGGACGAGGGAGATGGCGTCGACGACGAAGGAGACATCCGCCGCCAGGGAGACGGCGGTATCGCTGCGGATGCTGAACCAGTGCCGGCCGGCGACAGCCGAGGCCGGGATGACGTAATTGACCTCGAACTCGCCGGACTGGGGCACCACCAGGGGGCTGGTGTCTATCTCGACGCCGTCGAAGAAGATATGGACGTTATCGCCCTTGTAGGAATCGAAGACGGTGCCGGTGATGACCACCTCCGTCCCCACGGCGCCGGAGATGGGACTGGCCGTAATCTGCGGGGCGGCCATGACCGGCGTGGCCGGCAGGAGGATGGCCACAAGCATGAGAACGACTAATATCGGGAAGAGACGCCTAGGGCGTTTAAGCCAGCAGCCGGATGTTTTCATACTGCCTTTCTCATTTCAGCAATCTTTTTCTGGCGCCGCGGCTCGGGTTATAGGTGCCGGCGAAGTTGTCCAGGGTGTCCTTCTCGATGAGCCAGGTGTTGTGAATCTTGTGGGCGGGCAGGTCACCCTGGCGGCACAGCCGCTTGACCGTCTCCGGGTGAACCTTGAGACGGCGGCTGGCCTCGATGACATTGAGATAGTTATCCCAGACCGGCATATACCCTCCGTGGCGGGGCATTTTTAAATATTGCTTTATTAAAGCAACTATAAACTTTTCCAGCCAATCTGTCAAGTGCCAGGGGGCGAAAAAAGCGACAATGTTTTGTTGACTGTCTAGAACATATGTGCTATTCTTGGGCTGTTTGGTTTTTAGAGGTGAGCTATGGATTCGGTGACGCGTGAGATTGGCGATGCGGAAACTGAAACGAAGGAGACCGAAAGCTGTCATGAGCCCGACCTGCCACCGGAATACTGCCGCTACCGGGACGAGGGCTGCGAGTACGCCGCCTCCTGTCTGGACTGCCCCTTCGAGCGGTGCCTCTACGACGAGCCCCGGGGCCGGCAGCGCTGGCTGAAGGGGCTGCGCGATAAGGAGATAAACCGGCTGTTCGGCCGAGGCCGGGGGATGAAGGAGCTGGCCCTGATGTTCGGGGTGAGTGTGAGGACGGTGCAGAGGGCCCTCAAGGCGGCCGCGCCGTCGCAAGAAATACCGGCCGGCCCGATAAAATAACGCTTGAGGAGAACGACCATGAACGAAGGTATCCCCGCTCAGCTTGCCCGCCTCGACCTGGACAGGCTCAAGGGCTATAAAGAACTTCTCGATTTTTACTACGGCCGCCAGTGGGAAGGGCGCGAGCGGCGGGGCGAGCGGCGGCTGATTTTTAACTACGCCCGCGTCTTCGTGGAGAAGGTGACCTCTTACCTCATGGCCGGTATCAGCTTCGCCGTCGAGCCCTACGGGGACTCGGACGAGGCCGCCGCCAAGGCCAGGAAGGCCGAGGAGGCCCTCTACCGGGTCTACGCGGAAAACAGCCTGGAGCAGCTCGACCTGGAGACGGAGATTGACTGCGCCGTCCTGGGCGACGCCTGCTACAAGGTCATCTGGGACGCCGCGGAGAAGCGCGTGCGGGTAACAGCCCCGGACATCCAGGGCATCTACGCCTGGAGCTCCGGCGACGACATCTCGCGGATATGGCGCGTCGCCTCCCGCTACCGGCTGACCGCCGAGGAAGCGGAGCTTATCTACGGGGTTAAGCCCGCCAGAAAGCAGGCCGCCGTCACCGAGGTGTGGACGGAGCAGGACCTGGCGCTCTACCTGGACGACGCCCTCCTGGAGAGCAAGCCCAACCCCTACGGCTTCATCCCCTTCGTCATCTTCCCCAACCGGCGCGAGCCCAAGAAGTTCTGGGGCGTCTCCGATTTACCTCCCATCATGGAGTCGCAGCGGGAGCTGAACCGGGCGATGAGCCAGCTATCGCACATACTGGAGCTATCCGGCAACCCCATCGCCGTGCTGGAGAACGTGGAGGAGTCCGAGGACATCGCCATCAAGCCGGGGGCGGTCTGGAACATCCCCGAGGACGCCAAGGCCTATCTCCTCGACCTGCTCCAGGGCGGCGGCATCAACCTGCATATCAATTACATCGACTTAATTTACCGCGCCCTGCATGATTTATCCGAATCGCCGCGCTCGGCCTTCGGGGGCATCGAGCGGGACATGTCCGGCGTGGCCCTGGAAATAGAGCTCCAGCCCCTCCTCCAGAAGGTGCGGCGCAAGCGCATCATCCGCGCCGCCGCCTATAACCGCCGCAACGAGATGATTTTAAGGCTGCTGGCCAGATACCGCGGCGAGGACTTCGGCGAGAACCACCTGCGGGTGGTCTGGGGGCCGGTGCTGCCCAAGGACATGGAGAAGAAGGTGGCCAGCGAGCAGGTGATGGTGCAGACGGGCATCCACTCGCGGCGGACGGCCATGGACGAGGTGGGCGTGCGCGACCCCGAGAGCGAGTTCCAGCGCTGGCTGGAGGAGCGGGATGCCATCCTCAGGATGAATCAGGAACTCAATGCCAAATCCAACCGGAACGGAGCGAGAGAGAGTGTTGATGTCCCGGCCCGGTCGGAAGGCGCGCCAGACTAACCAGGAGGTAGCAGAAAACTATGGAAAAAGAGCCAGAACAGAACGCGGAAGCGGAAGCTGCCGGGGACGAGCCTGAAACCCTCCGGCAGGAGAACGAGGCCCTGGCCCGCGAGCTGCGGGCCCGCGACGGCCGTATCATCCAGCTGGAGCAGGCCATGGCCGCCCGCGACGGCGAGATAGACGGCCTGAAGCGGGAGCTATCCGAGGCCGGGCAGGCCCTGGACGAGCTGGGCAAGGCCCTGCCCCAGGCGGTGGCCGCCTACCGGGAAATCCTGGTGGAGGCCAATCCCGGCATGCTCCCCGAGCTCATCACCGGGGAGACCATCGAGGCGGTCAACGAGTCCCTCAAGAACGCCCGCAACCTGGTGGAGCGGGTGAAACAGGAGATGGAAACGGAGGCCGCCCGGACGCGCGTGCCCGCCGGGGCCCCACCGCGGACGCCGCCCGACCTCTCGTCCCTTTCCCCCCGCGAGAAAATCCAGTACGCCCTGGGGGGCGCCGGCTCGTAAGGGCCGGGAAAAAGACCGATAACACAGGAGGTATAACCAAATGGCTTTAACTCTGGCAGAGGCTGCCAAGCTATCCAACGACATGCTGCTGCAGGGGGTGGTGGAGACCATCGTCAAGGACTCCCCGGTGCTGCAGCGGCTGCCCTTCATCGAAATCGTCGGCAACGGGCTCACCTATAACCAGGAGAACGCCCTGCCCAGCATCGACTTTTACGACGTCGACGATACCTGGGCCGAGTCCACGCCCACCTTCGAGCAGGTCACGGCCAACCTGAAAATCATGGGCGGCGACGCCGACGTGGACAACTTCCTCAAGGCCACCCGCTCCAACATCCAGGACCTGGAGGCGGCCGTCATCGAGCTCAAGGCCAAGGCCCTGCGCGACAAGTTCGAGGAGGCCTTTGTCTACGGCGATGCGGCCACCAACGCCAAGCAGTTCGACGGGCTGCGCAAGCTCATCGATACTGAGTCCGCCGGCGACCAGGTCATCGCCATGGACGACACCGGCGCCACCCTGACCCTGGCCAAGCTCGACGAGCTTATCGACGCCGTCAAGGGCGGCAAGCCCGACATGCTCCTCATGAGCCGGCGCTCGCGGCGCAAGATCAACGCCCTGGTGCGGGCCGACGGCGGCATGACCGAGACCGACCGCGACCAGTGGGGCAACTTCGTCCAGCTCTGGGACGGCGTGCCCATCGGCGTCAACGACTGGATACTGGATACCCACGTCCTCGTCGACGGGCTGGAGGACGATACCACCGGCGGCACCTGCTCCACTATCTACGCCGTCCAGTTCGGCGAGGGGGCCCTCTGCGGCCTGACCAGCCCGGGGCACCTACAGGCGGAGCCGGTGGGCCCGCTGGAGAACAAGGACGCCTCGCGTACCCGCGTCAAGTGGTACGTCTCGCTGGCGCTCTTCAGCTCCATCAAGGCGGCGGCCCTCATCGGCGTCCAGGACTAAAAGCTGACATAAATATGCAAGAGGGGGAGGGATTGACCCTCCCCCCGGAGGAGTTAAAAATGGAGAGAACAGAATCCGCTGTCTGGCGCTGCCGTTTCCGCCTGGCCAAGTACCGCCAGGACATCGCGCCCTACCGGGGCCGCGAGGCGGCTTTCCACCGCGCCTTCGCCCCCTACGAGGTCAGGGAAGGGGAGGGCAACTGCCTGCTGAACTCCGGCATCGACGAGATGTGGGACCTCATCACCGGCGGCTCGGCCAACCACTTCGACAATACCGACTCCCGCATCGGTGTCGGCGACTCCACCACGGCGGCGGACGCCACCCAGACCGACCTGCAGGCGGCCAGCAACAAGACCTACAAGGGCATGGAGTCCGGCTACCCCACCTCCACCAGCCAGAAGGCCACCTTTAAGGCCAGCTTCGGCGACAGCGAGGCCAACTATGCCTGGAACGAGTGGGTGGTGAAGAACAACGCTAGCGCCGCCTGCCTCAACCGTAAGGTGGAAGACCTGGGCACCAAGTCCGGCGGCACCTGGACGCTGGAGGTCAGCATCACTCTGAGCTAGAAGGGAGAGCCATGCTCCAGCCGAAATGCGAATTTGCCGGTGCGCATATCCATAAAGGGTTGCTCAAAGCGGGGATAGCCCTCTTTCTCCGGGAAGGGGGGCTATCCTACCCGCACCATTATGTCTCCAAACCTGTTATCCCGGAGGGCGGCTACCCCGGCGCCAGGGACGAACTCGGCAATCCCGTCGACGCGGCGGACTACCGGGACTGGCTCGAATCGCTGCCCGCCAGGATGGTACTCAACCCCTGCCTCACCCACTTTATCCGCATCGACCCGGCGACCACCCGGACGCAGCTGGAGGCTGAAATCCAGCGTGTCTTTACCCCGGACGTGCTGGTGACTATCGACACGCTTCTCGCCGACAGGGGCCCTGCGGAGCGGGCGAGCATGTCCGCCTTCCGCCGGTTGATGAATGCCCCGGAGAGACTTTGTAAACCGCTCGTCCTTCCCAAAGGCTATGACGAAGCTCTCCTGATTGCCGGGGCCGATAACAAATTCAAGGGTCTGTCCGGAGAGCTTGACGGCGGGGGAAGGATAATAGAAATTTCGCCCGGTACGATTGACATCGGGCCGGGGGCTATAGGCAGGGGCAACGCCTGGACAGTAGCCTCTACCCTGATAGACTTGACGAATCCCGCAAATGACACCGGTAAACTGGATACGTTTGAACTCTGGTTCGCCGTCAGCTCTACCGGTGTGAAAGTGGGCACTTTCTACGGGTCGGGGACAAGCTACACGAACCGGGACGGAGAGACAATAGGAGCTGTCACCGCCGGCTCAAAACAGACATTCTCCGGCCTGGATTGTGATGTGGAGTCCGGGGATTTCGCAGGGGTATATCAGGGCACCGGCAGAATAGAGCTGGATTTGACCGGTGGAAGCGGTATGAAGCGCAAGGACGGCGACCAGTTTGGGACCGGGGCGCAGACGTACACCAGCTATGCCGTCTATATAATTAGTATCTACGGCACGGGAGGGGACGCCATTACCGAAAAATCCGGCGGCGATAGCGGCGCCGGTGCCGACCTCGTAACGAGCAGGTCGTCCGGCACTACCGAGGCCGGCACGGGCGCGGAGGCGTCGGAACTTACGACCTCCGGGGCGGTCGTCACCGGTGATACCGGCACCGGCAGCGAGAACAATATTTCGCGCGGCCTGATAGCGGTGGCGGAGACAGGCCAGGCGGCGGAAGCCGCCTCGATGCCGGCTGCCGCCCTCATCACCGGCGATAGCGGGTATGGCGCCGACTACAGCGGCCTGCCCGAGGCCGTCGCCGGCGCCGATACCGGGCAGGGCCGGGATGCCGTGCGGGTCAGGATAGAAATGGCGGGCGCCGGGGTGGCCATGAGGCTGCCGGGACGCCCGGGGCGGGTGAATATATCCCGTAAGGAGGTAAGCGGATGAATATAACCGAGATGATTGCCCTGGTCAGGGTCGACCTGAGCGACCAGGACAGCGGCGACTACCAGTGGACGGACGAGGAGCTTACCCGGCACATCGACCGGGCGGTGCGCGAGCTTTCCGAGCAGATACCCCTGCCCGCCAAGGCCACCCTGGCCACCACGGCGGACTCGCGGGAGGTGGATATCTCCGGGCTCACCGACCGGATTATCGTGCAGGCGGTGGAGTACCCCACCGGCAACTACCCGCCTTCCTACCAGCGGTTCTCCATCTGGGGGGATACGCTGACCATCATCAGCGGGGCCGAGCCCGATGGCGCCAACTGCGCCGTCTACTACGGCACGCTGCACACCCTGGACGGGAGCGGCTCGACCCTGCCGGCCCGCCACGAAGACCTGGTGGCCACCGGCGCCTGCGGCTACGCCGTCATCGAGCGGGCGGCCGCCACCATCAACCGGGTCAACCTGGGTGGGGAGAAGACCCCGGCGGAGCTGCGGCTCTGGGGGAGCGAGCGGCTGGCCCTCTTCCAGGAGAGACTAAAGAAGCTGAGCTGGCGGCAGAAGGTACGCAGCCAGCAGCTCTTCAAAGAGCAGTAGCAAAAAATAATTTACGAAAGGGTGAAATAAGTGCGCAGTCTCACGGCAACACTGCTGGCCGCCCAGAAGGAGGCATCGGCGCAGCCCCGCATCAAGCTCACGGCGCGGAATGAAATCGGCGGGGTCGTCCGCTACGACTGGGAGCGCCTTTATACCGGCGACGAGCCCGACTATTACCACGCCCTGGCCGTGCCCGGCGACGGCTCCCTCGTCCGCGCCCGGCTGACCCCCTCCGCCGACTCCCTCAAGCTCTACCGGCAGCGGGTGGCCAGCCCCGGCCCCGGGAGCGATTTCAGCCAGTGGGTCTATACCGGGCAGTACAACGTGCTGGCGGTGGCCGCGGCGGCCCTGGGGGCGGAGGTCTCTATCTTCTGGATAAAGTACAACCGGGAAATCCGGCGTATCGTCTCTACCGATTACGGCGCCAGCTGGGGCAGCCCCGAGCTTATCGACTATACGCCGACGACGGCCGTCTACGGCCTGGCCGCCGCCTACAAGCCCAACGGCGACCTGGCCATCTTCTTCGCCGACCAGGCGGTGCTCTATGTCCAGAAGCGTACCGGCGGGCAGTGGCAGGCCAGGGCCGGCTGGGGCAAGACCACCGGCGACCTATCCGGGGTGGGCGCCAGCTACGACGGGGACTGGAACCTGCTCGTCACCGGCCAGGACGACTCCGGCAACTACAAGCTGTGGAGCCTGGTCTACGGCGACGGCGGCGAGGTGCCCGCCGGCACCTGGTCAACGCTCAAGGAGCTGGCCTCGGCCCCCTCCGGCGGCGATTTCGAGTACTGCCAGCCCTTCCTGGACAAGACCGATGCCTGCCGCGGTTTCTTCAGCGAGATATTCACCGGCACCGAGGCGTACAGTCGACCCTTCTGGACGCATGCCCTCCCCGGCAGCGCCTTCGGCGACGGCCTCTGGCGCGAGCCGGTGCCCTTAGACCTATCGCAGGAGTACGGCCTGGCGGTGGCCCACCACGGCGATTATGCCTGGTTGAGCTGCCCGGGCGGCGTCTGGCGGGCGGCGCTGGCCCCCCGCAGCCTGGAGCTGACGGCGGATTGCGTGGCCGCCCGTGTGGAGGTGGAGGAGGTCTCCGGCTCGCTGACCGCGGAGCTGCGCAACGACGACGGGCGCTACGCTGCACCGGGCGAAGGCGGGCTGGCCGAGCTGGTGCCCGGCTGCCGCCTCGATTTCAGCCCCGGATACCGGACAGCCGAGGACGATGAATACAGCGACGGCCTGAGTTTCTACCTGGAATCCTGCGAGCACACCAGCGCTGGGGGCGCCGCCAGCCTGCTCCTCCACGCCGGGGACGGCTGGGGGGCGCTGGCCAGCTGGCGGGCGCGCTACCAGCTGCGCTGGAACAAGGGCTCCGGTGATACCTGTGTCAAAGAGATTCTGGCCTTTATCCTGGCGAGGGTGGGAATTAAACTTTCGGTCGTCTCGCAGTCGGCGGCGGCCACCGGCTTCTGCCCGGAGTTTACCGTCAACGCCGGTAACGACGGCGCCGGCGTCGTCCGCAAGCTGCTCTCATTCGTCCCCGATTGCATCTTCATCGAGGGGGATACGGCCTGTCTCGTCAACCCGCTGGCCGCCGACGAGGCGGTCTACAGCTACGGCACCGGCCACGCCATCCGGGAAGGGCGCTACGGCGGCGGGGCCCTGGCGGTCAACCGTGTGCAGGTGGAGGGCTACGACGCCGGCAGCGATGAATTGATTATGGCGGAGACCTTCAGCTGGGGCGAGATAGGACGCCTCCACGACCGGCTCCTCCAGGTGGGGGACCGGAACATCGCTACCGCCGCCGAGGCCGCGGCGCGGGGGCAGGCCCGCCTCCGGCAGGCGGAAATCGAGGCCGACGGGGGGGCCATCATCGTGCCGGTCAACTGCGGCCAGCAGCTTTACGACGTGGTGGCCATTACCGACAGCCGGGCCGGGCTGGAGGCGGCCGCCAGGCGGGTGCGGGGCATCACGACCGTCTACCGGCCCCGGCGCGGCGAATACCTCCAGAATATCAGGCTGGGCGCGGTCTAGCCGCCGGAAGGGGGAAAGGGCAGTGAAACTCAAGAAAGCCGAGCTGCGGGGATTCAACTCGGGAAATTATACAGCCACGGTGAGGCTGGCGGGGAGCTTCAAGGTCTACCTGGAGGACGTGGCCGTGGCCCGCAACCTGCCGGCGGCGGAGATGGTAACCGGGCGCAAGGTGGTCGTGGTATTCTTCGACGAGTATAATCCCAAGGAGGCGGTGGTGGTGGCGGTCTATACTTAGGGGGGTAATCAGGCGCTGGCGGGGCGGACGAACTTGTAGCCGATGCCGTGCTCGGTGACGATGATGCTGGGGGAGTCGGCGTTGTCCTCCAGCTTGTGGCGCAGGTGCTGGATGTGGACGCGCAGCAGGTCGCGGGCGTCCACGTAGTTATCCCCCCAGACCTTGGTGAGCAGGCTCTCGTGGGAGAGGATGCGCCCCTCGTTCCGGATGAGGTAGTAGAGCAGCTTCCTTTCGATGGAGGTGAGCTTGATGGCCTCGCCGTCGACGATGACCTCGTTGCGGCTGAAATCCACCGAGAGCTTACCGCTGGTAAAGGGGCGCTCCTCATCGGTGACGGCCAGACCCTGGGCGCGGCGTATCACGGCCTGCACCCGGGCGATGAGCTCGATGTGACTGAACGGCTTGGTGATATAGTCGTCGGCGCCCAGCTCCAGCCCCTTGGCCACGTCGGTGTCCTCGCCCCTTACCGTCAGCATCAGCACGGGCACGTCGGAGAAACGGCGGATTTCCTTGAGCACCTGGTAGCCGTCGATATCGGGCAGGCCGATGTCCAGGATAACCACCTCCGGGCTCTCGGTCTCGACAAGCTCGATGCCCTTCTGGCCGGTGGGCGCGGAGATGACGTTGATACCGCTCCAGCGCAGCTGAAAGCAGAGCGAGACAACCTCGATAATGCCGGGGTCATCTTCGATAACGAGTACTTTCATGTCTCTCCTTAGGCTCCGGAGGTCTTCCGGGCGGAGGGCCTCGGCAGGAGGAAAGAGAAGGTGCTGCCTTTGTCCGTTTCGCTCTCCACCCAGATTCTGCCGCCGTGCAGCTCCACCACCTGCTTGGCCAGGGCCAGCCCCAGCCCCAGGCCGGGGTGACGCTGGCGGTCGGCGTTGATGCGGCTGTAAGGCTGGAACAGACGGTCGTGCTCCTCGCGGGCAATGCCGATGCCGTTATCGTTAACGGAGACCAGGAGGCCATCCACCTGCGGGCGGGACTTGATGATGATTCTGCCCCCCTCCGGGGTGAACTTGGCGGCGTTGGTCACCAGGTTGAGCAGCACCTGCTCCAGCCGCTGCCCGTCCCCCTGGATGATGGGCAGGGATTCCGGCAGGTCGGTAATCAACTGCTGCCCCTTGCCGCGGAGCAGGGGATTGACCTGCTGGCAGATGCCGAGGATAAGCGACTTCATATCGACCGGCTCGAACTCCAGCTGGAGCTTGCCGCTGCCGGTCTTGACGATATCGAGGAATTCGGCCAGTCTCGTTTCCAGGGTATTGGCGTTATGGGTGATGGTCTGGATGAGTTTCTTGAGGGAGTCGTCGGCGCTGGTTTCCAGCTCTTCGGCCAGGAGCCCGGCGGCAGCGATGATTGATGTCAGGGGGGTCTTGAATTCATGGCTCAGGGTATCGATAAACCTGAGCCATTCCTCTTCTTTGGTTTCCATCAAGGGGTCACTTCCTCAGCTGCTATCTGGAAGATGGGGCTTAATCAGGTTAAATGTAGCACGTTTCCAGCTGAGTATCAAGTTTCGGCCGGTATCAACCGGCCGGAAAACACGGCTTCTCCCCCGATAGAAAACAATGGCGGGTTCTTACGTCAGGAAAGGGATTATTGCTTCTTTTCTTTGGCGACGCTCTTCAAGAGACTGAGTATGCCGATAACGGCGCGCTGCACTTCCACCGGCTCCTCGGCCAGCATCTTGGCCACGTAAGGGTCCAGCTGGCGGCTGGAATAGCGCTGGCCGCTCTCCTCGGCGACGCCGGTATGGGGCGAAAGGAAACCGGCCAGGGTAAAGAGCTCGTCTTCGTCAAAATCCAGGGGTTTGGCGATCTTGCGTAAAATCCTGGCGGAAGGGAAACGCTCGCCCCGCTCGATACGGCCCAAATGCGAAGAAGACACTCCTGACTCGGCAGCCAGTTCCTGCAGAGTCAGCGGCATCGTTACTCTCTGCTGCTTCAGTATCTTGCCCAGGTCGTTGTTCTGGTAACTCATTAGTCCATTATATTTTGCCATTTGGCTAAATGTCAACAGACATAGTTCTAGGTGGAAGCTTTTTAAAAGCTATTTCTGGCCCGGTGGCCCTCCCTTGACTCGTTGAGACATGGCGGATATAATAATCACGGCCGCAGGGGAAACGCATCGTTTTCAAGCTGAGAGGCGCCCGGTGACCGCCGGCCCGTCCCGGCTTTTTTGGTGTCCGGAATGGAGGCCTGATGACAAATAAATATGATGTAATCATCGTCGGGGGAGGGCCGGCGGGCATCTTCGCCGCCCTAGAGCTGTCTCAAACGGCGGGTCTCAAAGTCCTCCTCATCGAAAAGGGCCGCGATATCGCCGCGCGGCGCTGCCCGGTGAGGGATACCGGCGGCGCCTGCGTGGAGTGCCTGCCCTGCAACCTGGTCTGCGGCCTGGGCGGGGCGGGTGCCTTCAGCGACGGCAAGCTGGTGCTTTCTTCCGAGGTGGGCGGGCATCTCTCCGAGTATCTGGGGCAGGAGCACACCGCCGGTCTGATAAAATACGTGGATGAGCTTTATCTCAAGTTTGGCGCCTCGGAGCACCTTTACGGCGGTGACGGCGCCGTCGCCGAGGTGGGCCGCCGGGCCGAGCGGGTAGGGCTGCGCCTGATACCGATGAGGGTACGCCACATGGGCACGGAGAACGGCTTCGCCGTCCTCAAGGCCATGCAGGACTACCTGATGCCCCGGCTGGATATCCGCCTGGGCACCATGGCGTCGCGGGTGCTGGTGGAGAAGAAGGAGGTCAAGGGGGTAGTCACCGGGGACGGGGAAGAATTTTACGGCCGCTATCTCATCCTGGCGCCGGGTCGCGAGGGGGCCGACTGGTTCTCCCACGAGGCCGCCCGGCTCGAGCTGACCATGCACAATAATCCCATCGACGTCGGCGTGCGGGTGGAGGTGCCGGCCGCCGTGATGCAGGAGCTCACCGACCGGCTCTACGAGGTCAAGCTGGAGTACCTGTCCCGCAGCTTCGGCGACCGCATCCGCACCTTCTGCATGTGCCCCGCCGGCCAGGTCATCATGGAGTCCACCGGCGGCAGCGACCCCGTGGTCACCGTCAACGGCCACAGCTATGCCGGGCGCAAGAGCGACAATACCAACTTCGCCCTTTTAGTGAGCACCGATTTCACCTGGCCCTTCCACGAGCCGATTGCCTACGGCAAGTACCTGGCCAAGCTGGCCAACCTCCTCGGCGGAGGGGTGCTGGTACAGCGCCTGGGCGACCTCCGCGACGGGCACCGCTCCACCCCGGAGCGTATCGCCGCCGGCAGGGTCGAGCCTACCCTGAAGAGCGCCGCCCCCGGCGATATCTCTTTCGCCCTGCCTTACCGCCACCTCACCGGTCTGGTGGAGATGCTCGACGCCATAGATAAGCTCATCCCCGGCGTGGCCTCGCCCGATACGCTTCTTTACGGCATCGAGGTCAAGTTCTACTCCTTCCGCCCCAGGCTGAGCCCCTGCCTGGAGACGGAAGTACACAACATGTTTGCCGTCGGCGACGGCACCGGCGTCAGCCGCGGCCTGGTACAGGCCTCGGCCTCGGGGCTGGTGGCCGCCGTGGAGATAATGCGGCGGATGGTGGCGGAATAGAGGGGCGTAATCGGGGTTATCTCCCTTGACAGGGCGTCCGCCGACCTTTACAATAATAGAGGCGTGTTTCGTAAAGTGGCGAGATGCGCCGGGCCTGAATCTGATGGGGGCAGCAAAGGCGCCCCCTATAATATTGCCGGCAGGTGAGCCGGCCGCAAAACAGAAAAGGGAGTGATGTTCATTGGCTGAAGTGACCGCTGGCGAAGAAGAGAGCTTTGACAGCTTACTGAAAAGGTTTAATCGCAAGGTGCAGCAGGACGGCATCCTGGCCGAACTGCGCCGCCGCGAACACTACGAGAAACCCAGCATCAAGCGCAAGCGCAAGAAGGCGGCCAAGCGCCGCGGCGCCGCGCGCGGCACCCGCATGTCCCGCCGGTAAGGTGGAGGAAGTTCAGGCCCACCCATGGAGCAGGCGGCAGACCTCAAGAAGAAGATCAGCGACGACGTAAGACAGGCGATGAAGAGCGGCGATACCGTGTGTCGTTCGACGCTGCGCCTGCTGCTGGCCGCCATCAATAACGCCGAAATCGCCAAACAGGCCGACCTGGACGACTCCGATATCCTCGGCCTCATCGCCAAAGAGGTAAAAACCCGCCAGGAGAGCATCGATGCCTTCAAGCAGGGCAACCGCCCCGACCTGGTCGAGAAAGAAGAGGCGGAGCAGGCTATCCTCAAGGCCTATCTCCCCCGGCAGCTCAGCCGCGACGAGGTAGTAGCGGCGGCCAGGGAGGTCATCGCGGCGGTAGGGGCCGCCGGCCCCGGCGACAAGGGCAGGGTGATGAAAGAGCTGATACCCAGGCTCAAGGGCCGGGCCGACGGTAAAGAGATTAATGAAGTGGTAACGGGGCTGCTAAGTCAGTAAATCACCTTGTCAAAGGTTCCGGTAGATGTCGCGGCGGTGGCCGATACGGACGACGGTAATTGTCTTCGCCTCATCATCAATATAGTATACCAGCCTGTAATCACCCTCTCTGATACGCCATAACTCCGTACTGCGGACTTTCTCTACGCCTCTCGGCCTAGGGTCTGACTCTAGTTTTAGCAGTGCCGCGATTATCTTGGTCTGTTCCCGTCTCTGTAGCCTGTCCAGGGCCCTTTTGGCGAGACGGCGTAGTTCAACCCTGTACACGCCGTGTTTCCTCGGGCGATTTCAGGTAATCCCTCAGGGAAACGGTGCCCGCGGTATCGCCGAGGGCGGCCAGGCCCTCCCGGGCGTCGATATCATCCTCCAGCTTTTCGATAATGGCCTCCGTCAGCCAGGTCTTCATCGTCTTGCCCTGCAGGGCGGCAATGGCCTTGACGCGGTTACGCAGCTCCGGGTCAATATCGAGGAAATACCTTGACCTTTTGGTAGAACTAACCATGTAATCTCTCCTTGGGCTATATATATAGCTAGTATAGCCGATATAGCCATATTTGTCAAATCAGTGGGCTAAGCCAAAGCCTTCTCAAGCTCCCCGCATAATTTCTCTGTATTTGTCCCCGAATCAATCACGTCCCACGGCAGCTTATCCCCGATTTCCCACCTCTGATTGACATAATGGTCAATATCAATCTTGTGTTTCGCCACTGCCTTGCGCCAGCCGGAAAGGGAGGTTTTCTCCATATCGGCGATGGCCGGGGCCAGGCGGGCGTCGCCGCGGGCCAGCACCCCCTGTACCCGGCTCCAGGCGGGGCTCTCCGCGTTGAGCCGGATGCCCCTGGCGGGCAGGGCGCCGCGCAGTATGTTCAGGCGGCGGTCGAGCGCCTCCGGCGGCGCCATGGGCAGCC
>DAOUEH010000119.1:0-8360 GCA_034430635.1 Dehalococcoidales bacterium
GTTAGTGAAGCATGGCTATGTCTGGCATCGTGAAAACGTATCACCTTGACACCCGCCCGGGCGGCTAGCATACTCCATGCTCGGGTAACCGTATTCGGGCATAGGGGGTTACCATCCGGATGACTGAACACCAGGTCCTCATCGGTTAATAGTTTTCCTAGCATGACCCGGTCTAACTTCTGCTTTTCCTGGTGCTTTTCAAGTACCAAAATGGTGACTGGTGGTTTCAAATTGGGCTGGCAACTCAATATCTGGTTTATGTTCTCATGAAAAAAAGGGCACAAAAAGCTTGAAATTGAAATCGGCACTTAACGCTATTTGATAGGGTAAAAAAATACTTCTTTGTTACCCTAGTAAATATTGTGATTGTGTATGAGCCAACCCTTGACCATTAATAATCTCTAATACTTCGAAGCCCCTATCTCCTCCATCTTGCCGGTGACGACGAAGACAACCCGCTCGCAGATATTGGTAACCCGGTCGGCGCTACGCTCCAGGTTATGCGCCACCCAGATGAGGCGGGTGGCCCGCGTGATGGTCCTGGGGTCTTCGGCCATGAAGGTGAGCAGCTCGCGGAAGACCTGGTCGTAGAGCTGATCGACCGTATCGTCTTCGGCGCTGATTTGCCGGGCGGTGGCGGCGTCCCGGTTGACGAAGGCGTCCAGGGTGCGCCGCAGCATGTCCACCGCCTGCTCCGCCATGCGCGGGATATCGATGAGCGGCTTGAGAGGCGGCTCGTCGCCGATAAGAATGGCGATACGGGCGATGCCCTCGGCGTGGTCGCCGATGCGCTCCATCTCCGTGATGATGTTGAGCACGGCCACGATGATGCGCAGGTCGCTGGCCATGGGCTGCTGCGTGGCGATGAGCTGGACGCACTTCTCCTCGATATCGAACCGTTTCTGGTTTACCTTTTTATCGTCCGCCACCACCTGCCGGGCCAGGCCCAGGTCGCGGTTTTTAAGGGCCTCGACGGAGCGCAGGGTGGCCTTGCTCACCATGCTGCCCAGCGCCAGGACGTCGTCCTGGATTTCCCGTAGTCTCTTATGAAAGGCTGTCCTCGTTTCCATATTTCCCTCCTGTTGCCTAGCCGAAGCGCCCGGTGATGTAGTCCTCGGTACGCTTGTCCCTGGGGTTAGTAAAGAGCTGCGCCGTCGGGCCGTATTCCACCAGCACGCCGGCCCGGTCGGGCTCCATCATCATGAAGGCCGCCGTGTCCGATACGCGCGCCGCCTGCTGCATATTATGGGTAACGATGATAATAGTGTAGTCCTCGGCCAGGCTCCGCATCAAGTCCTCGATGCGTAACGTAGCCACCGGGTCGAGAGCGCTGCAGGGCTCGTCCATCAGGATTACCTCCGGCTCCACGGCCAGCACCCGGGCGATGCAGAGCCGCTGCTGCTGCCCGCCGGAGAGGGCCAGGCCGGACTGCCCCAGCTTGTCCTTGACCTCGTCCCACAGGGCGGCCTGGTGCAGGCTTTGCTCGACGATTTCGGCCAGCTTGCCGCGGTTTTTGATGCCGTGCCGCCGGGGGCCGTAGGCCACGTTCTCGAAGACGGACATGGGGAAGGGATTGGGCTTCTGGAAGACCATGCCCACCCGCTTGCGAAGCTCGACGACGTCGATTTTAGAGTCATAAACGGGTATGCCGTCCAGCTCGATATTGCCCTCCACCCGCGCCCCGTGGATAAGGTCGTTCATGCGGTTGAAGAGCCGCAGCAGCGAGGACTTGCCGCAGCCGGACGGCCCGATGATGGCAGTGATGGAGCACGACGGGATGTCCAGCGTGATATCCCGCAGCGCCTGAAAGTCGCCGTAGTAGAGGTTGATCCCCTCCGCCTTGAGCTTGGTGATGCAGCTCTCCGCGGGTCGGGCATTGTTTTCCGGCAGGGTAATATTGATGTCCATTACGTTTTCCTCTGTCTCGTTTTAATTCTTATGGCCGCCGCCAGCACGTCGAAAGAGAGTACCACGATGAGCAGCACCAGGGCCACTCCCCACATGGTCGTCTCGGGCATATTGGGGACATGGGCGGCCACCGTGTAGAGGTGATAAGGCAGGGCCATGAACTGGTCGAGGGGCGAATGCGGCAGCCCCGGCAGGAGGAAGGCCGCCCCCACCACCAGTATCGGCGCCGTCTCCCCGGCGGCCCGGCTGATGGCCAGTACCGCCCCGGTGATGATGCCCGGCATGGCCTGGGGCAGGACGATATTACGCACCGTCTGCCACCTGGTCACCCCGATGGCCAGGCTGCCCTCGCGGTACTCGCGCGGGACGGCCAGTATGGCCTCCCGCGAGGTGGTGATGACCATCGCCAGGGCCTGGGCGGCCAGGGTAAGGCTGGCGGCCAGCAGCGAAAGGCCGAAGTGAAAGGCCAGGACGAAGACGCTGAGGCCGAAAAGCCCGAAGACGATACTGGGCACCCCGGCCAGGTTGACGATGGCCAGATTGATGAGCCGGGTCAGCCAGTTGTCGCGGGCGTACTCGGTGAGGTAAATCCCGGCCAGCACCCCCACCGGCAGCGAGAAAAGCAGGGTGCCGAACATGAGGTAAAAGGTGCCGATGATGGCGGGCAGAATACCGCCGGCCTTGCCCGCCTGCGAGGGGAACTGGGTGATGAAGTCCCAGGTGATGGCCCCGGCGCCCTTGGTGATGGTGTAGATGATGATAAAGATGACGGGCGTGATGGAAATGACCGCCGCCAGCGCCAGAAAGGTAAAGGCGGTACGCTGGGAGATGCGGCGTGAATCAAACCTCGACTTCTTCATGCGGCGGCTACCTCGCGAACTTCCTTTTCTGGCGTTCCAGCACCCTTTCGGCGATGATGTTCACCGCCAGGGTCAGAATAAACAGGATAAGGCCCACGGCGAAGACGGCCTGATACTGCAGGCCGCCGCGGACGGCGTTGCCGATGCCGGAGGCGATGGCCGCCGTCATCGTGGTCATGGGGTCGGTGGGGGAGACCGGTACGGCCAGGGCGCCGCCGGCCACCATGAGCACGGTCATCGTCTCGCCAATAGCCCGGCCCACCCCCAGCATGACGGCGGCGGCGATTCCGGAGAGGGCGGAGGGGATGCAGACGTGCCAGACCGTCTCCCATTTTGTCGCCCCCAGGGCGTAAGACGCCTCCTTGAACTCCTGCGGGACGGCGCGCAGGGCGTCCTCGGAGACGCTGACGATAATGGGCAGGCTCATCATGGAGAGCATGATGGCGGCGGTGAGGCCGCAGAGCCCGGTGTTTAAATTAAACAGGCTCTGTACGAAGGGAGACAGCAGCGCCAGCCCGATGAATCCCATCATTACCGAGGGTATGCCCGCCAGCAGCTCGATGACGGGCTTGGCCGCCTCGCTGACCCTGCGGGGGGCCACCTCCGATAGATAGGCGGCGCAGGCCACCCCGATGGGCACGGCCACCGCCGTGGCGATGAGCGTAATCATCAGGGTGGCCACGAAGAAGGGGGCAATGCCGAAGGTGGGTGGGTCGGAGACGGGGTACCAGCTGGTGCCGAAAAGGAACTCCCAGGGTGGGGTGTGGGCGAAGATGGGCAGGCCTTCCTTGACCAGAATAAAGACGATGCCCAGCAGGACGATAATCGCCAGCAGGCCGGCCAGTAATATCCAGCCTTCGATGACTCTCTCGCCCAACCGCAGCCGCCGCCCGAGACCCAACCTGGAAATCCCGGCGGCGGTGGGGGCCGTATTTTCTTGTCGCATTAGCTACGTTTGTTTAGGCTATCTCTGGCGGGTTAGTGGGCCAGCGGTACGAAACCGATGGCGACCACTTCCTCCTGTCCCGTGGCGGACAGGCAGTAATCGATGTAGGCCTTGATGACGCCCTGGGGCATGCCGTCGGTGTAGTATACGAGCGGGCGGGCGACCGGGTAGCTGCCGTCCAGGGCGGTGGCCACGCTGGGTTGCACCCCGGCGTCGTCGGCGGTTCGCTTCACGGCAATCGTTTTCACCTCATCGTTCACGTAACCCAACCCCGCGTAGAAGATGGCGTTGGGGTTGCCGGCCACCTGCGATACTCCTTCCTCGGTTGAGGGGAGCTGCAGCACCTTGTTGCCGTACTCCAGGGTCTTGTCCGCCGTGGCCAGGCCGGCCATCTGCACCACGTGCTCCTTGAAGAAGACGTGCGTGCCGGAGTTGGTATCGCGCGCTATGGCCACGATGGGCGTGTCTGTGCCGCCGACCTCTTTCCAGTTGGTTATCTGGTTGGTGTAGATGCCTGAAAGCTGGGCGATGGTCAGCTCCGAGACCGGGTTGGCCGGATTGACGACGACGGAGAGCGCGTCCGTGGCGACCTGGATTTCGTAGGGGTCGACGCCGTTGGCCTGGGCCTGCTCAATCTCGCTGGACCTAATCAGCCGCGATGCCTGGCAGATATCCGTGGTGCCGTCGATGAGGGCGGCGATGCCCACGCCCGAGCCGGGGCCGCTGACGGAGATGCTGACACCGGGGTTGTCATTCATGAATTCTTCCGCCCAGATGGAGCTAAGGGGGGTAACCGTGTTTGAGCCGATGATTTTGAATGAGCCGGAGAGCCCGGAGCCGCCGTTGGTCAGTGTGGTGCCGCCGGTGCAGGCGGTGAGGGCCAGGGTGGTAGCTATCACCAGCGCCAGGGGTAAGAACCATTTTTTCTTAATCCGCAATTTTTACTCCTTTTCGCTTGTTTCGAGTCTTGTGTCTCTAAAACTAATTATCAGCGGCGGAGTTTAAAGGCGGTTTAAGGGGATGTTAAGGTTTGGTTAAATTTCGGGGCTGGCGGCGGGGGAGGCTGAAGCGGAAGGTCGAGCCCTTACCCTCCTGGCTCAGGACGTCGATATCGCCGCCGTGGGCCGCCACGGTATGCTTGGCGATGGCCAGCCCCAGCCCGCTGCCGCCGCCGCTGCGGGCCTTGTCCGCTTTGTAGAAGCGCTCGAAGACGTGAGGCAGGTCGTCCGCCGGAATGCCGATGCCGTTATCGGCAACGCTCACGGTAACCGACCGCTTGTCGTAACCGGTGGTGACGGTCACCCTGCCGCCGGGCCGGTTGAACTTGATGGCGTTATAGACGAGGTTGACGATGGTCTGGCGGATTCTGTCCCGGTCCGCCGGGATGTCCGGCAGGTCGGCGGCTGGCTTTCGGGCCAGTTTCACCTGTTGCCGCTCCGCCAGCGGCTTCATCTCGGCGAGCACGCCGCCCACCAGGGCGTTAAGGTCGACCGGCTCCATCTTGAGCTCGGCCGCCCCGGTCTCGATGCGGGAGAGCTGGGTAAGCTCGGTGACGATCTGGGTGAGGCGGTCGGCCTCGCCGACGATTTTGGCCAGAAAGTCCCCGGCGGCCTTTTTATCGTCGCTGGCGCCGCCCAGCAGCGTTTCGGCCATGGCCTTGATGCCGGTGATGGGCGTCCACAGCTCGTGGGAGATATTACCCACCAGCTCCCGCCGCATCGTCTGCAGGTCCTTGAGCTCGGTCAGGTCCTGCAGCAGGATTAATGCTCCGCTCAATATGCCGTTATTTCTAAGTGGCATGGCGATAGCTCTAAGAAATCTCTTAGTAATGCCAGCCTCGAACTGCGTGTTTTGCTCTTTGCCGGTTTTAAGACACAGCTTCAGCATCTCATCGACCTCATGGTCGTGGACGACTTCAATAACGGGTTTGCCGATAATATCCGCTTCTTTGAATCCGAAGAGTTTACCTGCTGCCGCATTGGCCAGAACAATATCCCCTTCAACATCGGTCATGATAACGCCGTCAGCCATATTGGCGAGAATATTGGCAAGTTTAGTTTTCTCCGTAGAGATAGTCTCCACCGTTGTTTTGAGATTGGCGGACATCTCGTTAAATGCCCGGGCGAGCTGGGCGATTTCGCCTTTCCCGGCCACGGCAATGCGCTGTCCCAGCTCTCCGGCAGCCATCCCCTGCGCCGCCCGGGTAAGCTGGCGGATGGGTCGCGTCGTCGTCCGGGCGATGAGCCAGGCCGCCAGCACCGCCAGCGCGGCGACGATGACCGTGACCAGAACAATCGTCCGTGTCACGTGGCCCACGCTGGCCTCCGCGGCGGCGGTGGGCAGCGCTACCCTGGCGATGCCCAGCAGCTCGCCCTCGCTGGTGACCGGCACAGCCACGTACATCATCTGCTGCTGGAGGGTGGTGCTGAACCGGGTACTCTCCCCGATGCCGGAGCCAAGGGCATCTTTAACCTCGGGGCGTCCGGCGTGGTTTTCCATGGCAGCGGGGTCTTCTATCGAGTCGCCCAGGACGGTGCCGTCCGGGGCGATAAGGGTAATGCGGCTGTCGATTTCGGCGCCCAGCCGCTTGGCCAGGGCGTCGGCGTCGCCGCCGGCCAGCAGCACCGGCCGCCCGGACTCCGCCGTCAGCCGCGCCGCCTGCTCCAGGTGCAGGCGCAGGTTATCCAGTTCGAAGTTCCTCACCGAATTGGTCAGGTATATCCCCAGCACGGTCATGCTGGCCACGATGAGGACGATAAAGGGGACGGCGATACGCCACTGGATGCTGCGCAAAACTAACCCTCCAGCTTGTAGCCCGTGCCGCGGACGGTGAGCAGGTGGACGGGGTGACCGGGGTCGGCCTCTATTTTTTGCCGGAGCCAGCGTATGTGCACGTCGACGGTGCGGGTATCACCGGCATAGTCATAGCCCCAGATTTTTTCTAAAAGCTGCTCCCGGCTAAAGACCATCCCCCGATGGCGGGCCAGGAAGGCCAGCAGGTCGAACTCCTTGGGCGTTAGCTCCAGCGCCGCTCCCGACAGGGACACGCGGTGGCGGGCAATATCTACTTCCAGTTTGCCGATTTTTATTGACGACGTCTCAACTATCGGTGGTGCTTCCGTCATTTTAGACCGGCGGAGCATCGCCCGTACACGAGCTAGAAGCTCTCTCATGCTGAAGGGCTTGGTCATGTAGTCGTCGGCGCCGATTTCCAGCCCCACGATTTTATCCGTTTCGTCGGCCCGGGCGGTAAGCATGAGAATGGGCGCGGTCATTTCCTTGCGCAGGATGCTGCATACCTCAAAGCCATTCATTTTTGGCAACATAACATCCAAAATAACAAGGTCGGGTTTTTCGCGGCGGGCGATAGCTATGGCCTGCTCGCCGTCAATGGTAATGACTACGTCGTAACTCTCTTTCTGAAGATTGTACTTAAGAGCCTCCAGTAAATTAGGGTCATCTTCTACAACGAGGACCTTAATATCAGCCATCTTGTGCTCCATAACCTAGTATAAGACCAAAAGCATAGTTCATCAAATATCTATCTTTCACTAGGGCTTTTGGTTTTTCCACTGTCATCTGCCTTGTCTGGGAAGGGGGATTGATTAGTGATTATGTAGGTCATGGTCAAGAGAGACGAGTGGTTGGGATTACAAAGGTACCGGCTATTTCCCAGTTTCTTCGGAGGTCACGTTATGAGTGTTTGTTACCTGGTGGCGAAAAATACGTTGCGGTAGTTGATATTCGAGCTATAAGCCCACATAGCGGTCACGAAACTTCCGGTATCACGCCAGGTCTTCAAGAACTTGCGCCAGATGGAGCGGCGACAATACCAAGGCCCAGCGGCGGAAAGCGGGAATGCGTATTTATGGTTAGCCCTGCTCTACGAGGATTGACGGGATTAATCAGCAGTAATCTCTTGTCCATCGTCTTGTCCTGTATGCAGCTCTAGCTAAAACCCGTGAGCTACCGGATTATTGTAGCACCGTCTGGCCTTTTTTGTGGAACATAGCGGATTGAACTGAAACCGGGTTTCGTTCCAGCCAGTAGGGCTGCACTTTTGTCAGTTAAGTAGTTGATAAAGAATTTCGGTGGTGAACCGGGCCTCCCACACCGGGAGGCTCTTTATTATTCTCTTATTATTACCAACATATCCTTCGTCAAACTCGCTATTTCTTGAAATTTTACCTTATGACTTTTTATTACATAATGAAGCTGAAAACACAAATTGCACCTTAAAAATTGAATACGAAGTCTTGACTTGAGCGCTTGCCCTCTGTGAAAGGGGGCGAAGCATGAGTTCAACCGCAGTAGCAACAGCACTAGACGGCGACAGCGGTAATCCTCACGGCTATTGCAGCCAGTGCCGTAAGGTCTGGATACTAAAGGAAAGGCAGGGCGTTTGTCCGTGGTGCTATAAGCCCGCAACACCAAGCTATCACAACCCGCCGTGTATAGGATAGCCAGCCGAACCAGAGCCGAGTAATGGCGGGAGAGTTACCGCCATACCAACGGGCTGGACTGCGGGTACTGTAGCAACCGCCAGAGGCAAAAGTGCCACAAGGATTGGTTGTATACCAAGTGCCCGAAGGCTATCAGGATAGAACGGCTATCAAGACCGACTCCATCGGCCACTCGGACACCCC
>DAOUEH010000120.1:0-6665 GCA_034430635.1 Dehalococcoidales bacterium
TTGGCGATTCCGGTGCGTCGGGGAACGGGCATGGCTTGGGCCTCCGCGACTTAAGAAGCGCAGGTAGAGCAGTCACCCGAGCTGCAGCTGGAGCAGGAACTGCCGCCGGCGCCGGGGACGGTCTTGGCCACGCCGCCCGGGGTGGCGCTGAAGGCGGCGAAGGTGGACATCTTGCGCCGGGCGGGCTTTTTACACCTGGGGCAGTCCGCCGGCTGGTCGGACTGGCTCAAGGGGCGCAGCTGCTCGAACCTGGTGTTACACTCCGGGCAGATATATTCATATATGGGCATGGTGATTCTCCTGACTATAGTTTAGCTCGTTTGAGCTAAGGGGTCAAGGTTTACCATGGCGAGGATTCCTTATGCCTCACCCCCTTTATCCCCCTCTCCAAACTCAGGGTATGTTCGCACCCGTTTATTTCCTGTTTGGAGAGGGGGAAATTATAATAGAGGGGCTGTCGCCCCTCTCCGCAGGCTACTCCCTTTTACCCCGCCCCGCCGCAGGTATTTTCTTTCCCACCCGGCCCGCCCCGGGGCATTTCCGGCTTATCCCTGTGAAAATCCCCCTTAGTCCCCCTTTTTCAAAGAGGGAGACAGATTGGATTAAGGCTTTACTGTATGGGTTAGCACTATCGTCCTCTCCCTTTGGTAAAGGGAGAGTTAGAGAGGGATTTTGGAGTGGGGAGGGAAAACTTCGGGCTAAGCCGTGGATGGTGAGGGTGGCCTGGGTGGGAATAGGTAACACTGAGTGAGGGGCGGCGGCGTCACTTCTCTAAAAGGCTTTTAATCTCCCGCTTGCTCAGCGGCCTGACCTCCCCCTCCTTAAGCTCCCCCAGCTTGAGATTCCCGATGCGCACGCGCTTTAAGGCCAGCACCGGGTGCCCCAGGTGCTCGAACATGCGGCGCACCTGCCGCTTCCTACCCTCGTGGATGGTGAGGCTGTAGTTATAAGGCGGCAGGCTTACCTCCTTGACCTGCGCCGGGGCCGTCGGCCCGTCCTCCAGCCGGATGCCCCGGGCCAGCCTTTCTGCCTCCTCCGCCCCGAGGCCGCCCCGGATGTGCACCAGGTACTCCTTCTCGTGCTCGAAGCGGGGGTGAGTCAGCCGGTAGGTAAGGTCGCCGTCATTGGTGAGCAGCAGGAGCCCGGTGCTATCGGCATCGAGCCGCCCCGCCGGATAGAGCCTTAAAGCGCGGTACTCCGTGGGGAGGATATTCAGCACCGTGCGGCGGCCCTTTTCGTCGCGGGCGGTGGCGACGACGCCCGCCGGCTTATGGAGCATCAGGCAGACGGTCTCCCCGGACTCAAGCTTGACCGCTTTGCCGTCGAGGGTGACGCGGTCTCGGGCGGTGTTCACCGGGTGGTTGAAGGACTCGGCGACGGCGCCATTGACAGTGACGCGGCCCTGGCGGATGGCGTCGGCCATACGGCGGCGGGGGCCGATGCCGGCCTCGGTGAGGGCCTTTATCAAGGGCTTATCAGTCATATATTTTCCCGGAAGGATGCTGTCTTAAGTGTAAATCTTCATTCGGTTAAAGGCCAGAGGAAGATTTGACCCCGCCTCTCCGCCCCTCGGTGTATTTTATCCCACCCGGCCCGCCCCGGGGCATTGGTGGCTTATCCCGTAGCGTAATCCCCTCCCCCGGTGGGGTGGGGGAGCACTTTCTCCCCGTTCTGGTGGGGGGAAAAGGGTTGGTATCCCGGGGTTAAGCCGTGGATGCCGAGGGCGGCTTGGGTGGGAATAGATAACTCAGACCTTCTCCACCTGGCAGAGCAGCGACTTGCAGGGGATAAAGCCGGATATCGGGTCGAGGTTAACGTCGTCCACCAGCAGGTTGATGTTGGCATCACCGGGCCACTGGTGCGGCACGGAGACGACCCCTTCCAGGATGGCGTCGGTGACGTTGGCCTTCATGAGCGCGCTGCCCCGCGGCGAGTTTATTTTGACCGTATCGCCCGTCGCGATGCCCCGCGGCGCGGCGTCGGCGGGGTGGATATCCGCCAGCGGCTCCGGCATGAGCCGGCGCAGGCGCGGGATGTTGCGGAACTGAGAGTGGGTATAGGCCATCACCCTGGCGCCGGAGGTCAGTACCAGCGGGTAAGACCTGGCCAGGTCGGGGGTGGCCAGCGGGCTCTCCGCCGGCTCCCGGTAGACGGGCAGGGCATCGTGGCCGTGCTCGGCCAGCGCCCCGGAGGCGATTTCCACCTTGCCGGAGGGGGTCTCGAAGCCCGCCTTCTCGTAGCTCTTCTCGACTACCGGCGGTAAGTCCAGGGCGATGCCTTCCGGCTGCTGCCTGAGGTCGGCGCAGGTTATCCCCAGCGGCTCCAGGATGTAATCGGCGCACTTATAAAAGTCGCCGTCCCAGAACAAATCGCCGAACCCCAGCCTTTCGGCCAGGGCGGCGTAGATGGCCCACTCGCTGCGGCACTCGCCGGGCGGGGCGATGGCCGGCTCGACGAGCTTGACTTGGACATCGTATTCGTTGAGGAGCATGGGCCGCTCCAGCCAGGAGGCGATGGGCAGGACGATATCGGCCAGCGGCGTGGTGGCGGTCGCGAAATACTCCGTCACGGCGATGAAGTCCAGCTTCTTTAAGCTCGCGGCTATGCGGTCGGAGCGGGCGAAGAACTGGGTATTGAGCCCCGACGAAAACATTGCCTTGAGCGGGTAGGGCCGGCCGCCGTCAATCTGGTCGGCGATGGCGTTGGACTGCATCTCGCTGTAGCGGCTCGTCCAGATGGGGAAGCGCTGAGCGCCCACGCCCGGGGGCATCGCGGCCACGCGCTCGTGCAGGGTGATGTCGCGGGGCATTTTCGTAGGTTGGGGGCCGGGGCGGTTGCCGCCGGCGATATCGATGTTGCCGGTGACGGCCGCCAGCAGGATGATGGCGCGGTGGTTCTGCACGCCGTTGGCATGGTGGGTGGTGCTGTTGGGGCTGAGGTGGAGCTTGGCGGGCTTGCTGGTGGCGTAGAGCCGGGCCGCCGCGATGATTTTAGCGGAGGGCACGCCCGTTATCGCCGCGGTGCGTTTCGGGGTGTATTCCTGAATCAGCTTCTTGAGTTCGTCCCAGCCGACCGTCCACTTTTCCAGGAAGGCACGGTCGTGCCGGTTTTCGGCGACGATGACGTTCATCATGCCCAGGGCCAGGGCGCCGTCCGTGCCGGGGCGCGGCTGCAGGTGGATATCGGCCCTGGAGGCGATATGCGTGCGGAGGGGGTCGACGACGATGAGCTTGACGCCTCTATCTGCAGCCTCCAGGTTGTCCTCCCAGACCCGCGGCGAGGTAACGACGGCGGCCCCCCAGACGAGCTTGCATTTCGTCTCCGGGTCGACGCCGGCGCTGTAACCGGCCATGTAGCCGTAATCCGTCCCGTAGGTCAGCTGGGTGGCCAGCCAGGTGGCCGAAAAACAGCTGGAGCTCTCGGTGCAGTAGTTGGGCGAGCCGAAGGCGTGGGCCAGCCGGTGAAAGTAGGGGCGGGGCTCCTTGGTATAGGCCACCCAGAAGCAGACCGACTCCGGGCCGAACTCGTCTTTGGCCTTCTGTAAATTCTTGGCGACGGTATCCAGGGCCGCGTCCCAGGTAATGCGCCGGAAGGCGTCCTCGCCGCGCGCCCCGGTACGCTGCAAAGGATAGAGGAGGCGGTCGGGGTGGTAGACAAAGTCCAGCTGGGCCTGCCAGCGCGGGCAGTGGGCCGCCTTGGGGTCGGCGATGTCAATCTTCACGGCCCGCCCGTCCCGGACGTGGACACGCGTGGGGCAGGCTGTGGTGCACATGTAGCAGATTCCGTCTCTGGTCTCTTCCGGCCTGGTCATGCGGGTGGTTCTCCTCTCTGAAGCTATAAAGGGCTACGCTCTAGGTACGGGGAATTACCTCTATTATAGCAGTCCTGCCGGACAGATAAAAATTACGCGATGCGAAACGCGGCGCTTATAAGATAAAGTTAATGACTTATAAGATATCTCTTATATTATTTGACAAAGGGAGATGTTAGTATTAAAATTTGTCAATCAGTATCGGGGAGGTGATGTCCATGAAGAAGAAAGAGGCAGAATTCTTCCTGAAACTCAAGGTGGCATTGGAAAAGGGCCGGGCGATTTCCCGCAGCTGCCTGGCCTGAAAGAGTTGAAAGAACAAGTAAACTGCCCGTGAGGCAGTCAGGCAAGCAAACTAAATGCCGGGAACCGCATTCGATTTCTTCGTTCAGTGGCATTTAACCGAGCAGTGCAATCTGCATTGTCGGCATTGCTATCAAGATGTAGCCGTGCCGGCGATGTCTTTTGCGGAGACAATCCGTGGGATAGATAATATCCGGGCAGCCTTCGCCAGCTGGGCGGCGGACTATGATATGGAGATATCGCCCGGCTTTCACTTCACCGGCGGCGAGCCGTTCCTCCGCGAAGACCTTTTCGATGTCCTCGAATACGTCGGCAAATGCGGCTACGCCACCGCCATCATGAGCAACGGCACGCTCATCACCCCCGATATCGCCCGCCGCCTCAAGCAAGCCGGTATCGGCGAGGTGCAGGTAAGCCTGGACGGCCTGGAGGCCGTGCACGACGGTATCCGTGGGGCGGGCTCGTTCCGGCGGGCGCTCGCCGGGCTGGAAAACCTGATTGCCGGTGATGTGGCTACCAGCATCAACCTCACCCTCTCCCGGCTGAATGCCGGCGAGCTGGAGGGGCTGGTGCGGCTGGCCGGGGAGATGGGCATCGGCGCCGTAACCTTCTCGCGGCTGGTGGCCTGCGGCGGCGGCAGCGCCCTCGGCGAACAGATGCTCTCACCCGCCGAGCTGGCCGATTTCTACCGCGGGGTGCGGCGGCAGGTCGGCGTCGGGGTGGAATTCACCTCCCGCGACCCCCTCTTTACCGTCAGCGGGCTGGAAGGCGGGATTCCGGAGACCGATTTCCCCGTCGGCGGCTGCGCGGCGGGTGTCTTCGGTATAACGATTGCGGCGGACGGCGCTATCATGCCCTGCCGCCGCATGGACATGACCATCGGCAATATCCGCGAGGTCTCTTTCCGGGAGCTCTGGGCGGAGTCGCCCGTGCTGTGGGCGCTGCGCCGCCGCGATGAGTACCACGACGGCTGTGATTCGTGCGTCTGGTGGGCGGTCTGCCGCGGCTGCCGGGCGGTGGCCCTGGCTTACGCCCGCGCCGCAGGCAGGGAGGACTTCCTGGGCCCCGACCCCCAGTGCCCTTATTACCGCCCTGTGGTATAATTTAGGAAATACCACAACGGGGAGCCGGAGACTGGAAGCAATCGACGTGGCCCGCCGGGCGGTGGAAATCGCCAGCGACAAGCAGGCCAGCAACATCGCGCTGCTGGACGTGCGTGAAATATGCAGCTTCACGGACTACTTCGTCATCTGCGCCGGTGACAGCCAGCGGCAACTGCGCACCATCTACGAGGAAATCGAGGCCACCCTCAAGCGGGAGGGCGTGCGGCCGCACCACCACGAGGGCCTACCGGGCTCGGGCTGGCTCCTCCTCGACTACGGAGACGTCATCGTCCATATCTTCGGCGCCGAGGAGCGCGACTACTACCGCCTCGACGAGCTCTGGCAGGACGCCCGGCCGGTGCTGCGCTTCCAGTAGGCCCGCTAGCCGAAAATCTCGCCCTTTTTGAAGAAGAGGGCTATCTCTTTGGCCGCGTTCTCCGGCGAGTCCGAGGCGTGGGTGGCGTTACGCTGCACGTCCAGCCCGAAGTCCTGGCGTATCGTCCCCGGGGCGGCTTTAGCCGGGTCGGTGGCCCCCATAATCCGGCGGATGCGCTCGATGGCATTATCCCCCTCAAAGACGGCGGCCACGATGGGGGTGGAGGTGATGTATTCCACCAGCTCGACGAAAAAGGGCTTATCCTTATGGACGGCGTAGTGCCGCCCGGCCAGCTCTCTGTCCATGTGCAGCATCTTGAGGGCCAGGAGCCGGAGACCTTCGGCCTGGAGGCGGCCGATGATGGCCCCGGCCAGCTCCCGCTGCATGGCATCGGGCTTGATGAGGACGAGGGACTTTTCCATGAATCGCTCCTTAATGGTATTTGGTATCAGCGTGCCGAGTCGAAGAGCCCGGCCAGGCTGGCGATGCTTACCTTTTGCAGCGTGTCCACGATGAGGTCGGCCCCTTTCAGGCTGGCGGCGGGGTGGCTGTTGGTGACCGCCACACACTTCATGCCGGCCTCCCTGGCCCCGGCCACACCGGCGATAGCGTCCTCGATGACGACGCAATTGGCCGGGCTGACACCCAGCTTGGCGGCGGCCAGCAGGAAAATCTCCGGGCTGGGCTTGCCCTCGGCGACCTCCGTGCCCCAGGCGACGGCCTGAAAGCAGTCTTCAATTTCCAGTCCCCGGAGGATGACTTCGATATTTTTCGCTACCGCCGAGGAGGCGATGGCTATTTTTATACCGCCCTTATTTAACGCCCGGATGAGCGCGATGGCCCCCGGCAGGGCCCGGACATGGCCGGTGACGCGCCGGCGGTAGTCCGCCTGTTTGGCCTCGGTTATGGCGGCGAACTCCTCCGGGGACAGGCCATCGCCGAGGGCGAATTTGATAATGGTATCGTGGCGGCGGCCGAAGTACCGCATGAAGTCTTCTTTAGTGAAGGTGGCGCCCCTCTCGGCGAAGATATCACGCCAGGCCAGGTAGTGGTATTCCCAGGTATCGGCGAT
>DAOUEH010000121.1:0-7041 GCA_034430635.1 Dehalococcoidales bacterium
AAAGAGCTTGCGGCCCTTCTTAAAGTCCTCCACCGCCGGTTTTTCTATCTTTCCCAGCTCCTCGGCCATGGCTTCCTCCCCCGTCCTTTATTCTAAGGACGTTCAGAGCCGGCTGGCTCAGTGTATTTTTCGGGCGCAGCTGCGGCAGACGATGATGACCGGCGAGAATCTGGTAAGACTCACCATATCCTCCAGGGGCCTCTCCTGCTGGCACCACTGGCAGCGGAATTTTATCGTCCCGATCTTGGCGTTCTTGGCGGTCGCCTTCGCCCCGGTTTTGGCTTCGGTCATGGCATCTCCTTGGTTCTATAGTGTTAGCGGCCGGCGCTTTTGCGGCGTTATCACCAGGCCTTCGATTTCCTCATCTCCGGCGATGCGGCTGCGGGAGCTTACGATGCAGCTGTGCAGCCGGGCCCCCTCGGCGACGGACACGGCGTCCCAGAGGATGGCGTTTTCCAGCCGGGCGCCCTTGCCGATACGGCAGCCCTCCCCGAAGATTACCGGCGCTTTGAGCACCGCCGACGGGTGGATAGTGCTGCCGGCGCCGCGGATAATGCCGTCGCCGGGTATGTCCTTGAGCAGCGGGCTCCGCGTGCGGCCCTGCAGCAGGTCGGCGTTGAGGGCGAAATACTTGGCCGGGGTGCCCATGTCCAGCCAGTAGCCCCGGAAGGGGTAGCTGTAGACGGGTCTGCCCATCTCCAGCAGGGCGGGGAAAAGCCCTTTCTCGAACATATAGTGGCCTTCCGGCACGTGCTCCAGCACCTCCGGCTCCAGGATGTAGGTGCCGGCGTTAATCCACTGGGTGGTCGCCTCGTGCCGCGGTGGTTTCTCGATGAAGGCCCTGACGCGGTCGTTTTCGTCCGTCTCCACCACGCCGAAGGCGCTGGGGTCGGCCACCCAGCTCAGCGAGATGGTGGCGGCCGCCCTGCGGGCGCGGTGCCGGGCCAGCATGTCGGCCAGGTTGAGGTCGGTAAAGACATCGCCGTTGAGGACGAAAAAGGTGCTCCCGCAGTATGCCTCGGCGTTCTTGACCGCCCCGGCCGTGCCCCGCGGCTCCTCTTCCAGGCAGTAGGCGAGGCGCACGCCGAACTTACCGCCGTCGCCGAAATAGCCCCGGATGGCGTCGGGAAGGTAGCTCAGCGTGAGGACAATATCCTCGATGCCGTAGTGCCGCAGGTAGGCGATGGTGTGCTCCAGGAAGGGCCGGTTAAGCACCGGCACCATCGGCTTGGGCCGCTCGTCGGTGAGCGGCTGGAGCCGTGTCCCCGGGCCGCCTACCAGGATAACCGCCGCAAGTTTCGGCAAGACTGCTTTCCTTTCCGGTACGCCAGGTTGGCGTTATTGGTTCGGGACAGTGTTTCCGGATTGATTATAGCACCAGTTCAGGCCAGGACGAAACTGAGATAGGCACTGACCAGGAAGAGTATTATCAGGCTCACGTTGAACCAGCTCAGGCGCAGGAACCGCCGCGGGCGGAAACGCAGACCGGCCAGGAAGAGGATGGACATCACGGCCACGGCCGCCGCCGTGACGACGTTGCCCTCGGATACCTCCGCCAGGATGGGGCCGCGGGTGTAAATCAGGTCGATGACAGGGATTATCGTCAGGTTGAACAGGTTGGAGCCGATGAGGTTGGCCACGGCCATATCGATGGCCCCGAGACGCATGGCCGTGAAAGAGACCGTGATTTCCGGCAGAGTGGTGGTAAAGGCCAGAAAAAGCGTACCGACGAAGCTCTGCCCCCAGCCCGTGGCCGCCGCAATCTCGTCGCCGATGGTGGCCAGCCAGATGCCGGCGCCGATGATGAACGCCGCCGATATAACGAAATAGATATAGACCCTCTTCATGGGCAGGGCCTCCGGGTAGAGGCTGATGGGTTCCACCTTCTGCTGCTTCTTTTCGAACTTGAATATCCGCCACACCGCCACCAGATAAAAAAGGATGATGACGGGGGTGTACCAGCCTATCCAGCCCAGAGACATGGCGGAGAAGCGGACACTGATGAAGATGAAGATGCCCACCAGGATTACCAGGCCCAGGCTGAAACGGCCGGTGAGCCGGTGCGCCGGGCTGGCCTGGGATATTATGGAGCCGTGGCGGTAGACGATATCGAGGGCGGCCAGGTTGAAGAGATTGAAGGCATTGGCCCCGAGGAGATTGCCTATGGTCAAATTCGGGGCGCTGACGATGGTGACGGAGCTGATGCCGGTGAACAGCTCGGGCAGGGAGGTAATCACCGATATGGCGATGACGCCCATCCATACCTGGCCGATGCCGGTGCGGTCGGAGATGACATCCCCGTACCTGGCGACATTGCGACCGGCCACCAGGATAACCAGTATGCAGACGACCAGCTTGAGCCAGACCAGATACGCTTCAACCATACCGCTACCCCTTACTTTAAGGGCCGTACCTCGGAAATGTCAATATTTGCCCGTGACGAGCCGTACCTGATACAATAGACCTATTCTACCGGTTCCCGGGATTGCGCTCGTAGACTATGGAACTCAGTCAAATTCTGGCCATAATCATCTTCGCCGTAATGCTCGGCGTCATCATCAGCGATAAAATACCCCGCTATATCCCGGCCCTTATCGGTGGCGCGCTGATGATATTCGTCGTCTTCCTGGGGGTGATGCAGAGTATCGAATCGGTCTGGCACGTCCTCAACCTGGCGCAGCTGGGCGATGTTACCTTCTGGTTCCCCGGCAGCCAGCACGTCGAGTCCTACGGCGTCAACTGGCAGACCATCATCTTCATCGGCGGGATGATGGTCATGGTGGCCGGCATGGAGCGGGTGGGCTTTTTCCGCTGGATCTGCCTCTTTGCGGCGCGGCTGGTGGGCTGCCGGGTCATCCCGCTGCTCATTTCCTTCATGCTCATCTCCGGCTTTCTTTCCATGTTCATCGATAGTATCACGGTGCTCCTCTTCCTGAGCCTGGTGACCATCGAGCTGGCGCGGCTCCTCAAGTTCGACCCGGTGCCGGTCATCGTGGCCGAGATATTCGCCGCCAATACCGGCGGCGCCGCCACCATGAGCGGCGACCCCCCCAATATCATCATCGGCACCGCCCTGGGCTATAACTTCTTCGATTTCGTCGTCAACACCGGCCTCATCGCCTGGGTCGGCATGATTTTCACCATCGGCTATTTCTATTTCATCTTCCGCCGCAGTCTCAAGCAGGACACCAGCCCCGCCGAAATCATGAAGGTCTGCCCGGTGCCTTCCGCCGCCATTACCGACCGCCGCCTCTTTTATATCGTTTCCGGCATCTTTATCGTCATCGTCGTCCTCATCGTCACCCACGCCGAGACGGGGCTCTCGGTGGCCATCATCGGCGTCATCGCCGCCATCCTGACGCTACTGGTCGATTTAAAGAACGTGAAAGCGGTCTTTAAGGCCGTCAACTGGCAGACCCTGGTCTTTTTCCTGGGGCTTTTCATCGCCGTCGGCGGGCTTGAGGAGACCGGCATCCTGGAGATGATTGCCCGCTTCATCGGCGATGCCTCCGGCGGCAATATTACCGTGGCCATACCCTTTATCCTCTGGATATCCGCCTTCGCCTCGGCGGTGGTGGACAACATACCCTTCGCCGCCACCATGGTGCCCGTCGTCAAGGAGCTGGCCCTGGTGGGCGGGATGAGCCTGCCGACGCTGGCCTGGACGCTGGCCCTGGGCACCGACCTGGGCGGCAACGCCACCCCCATCGGCGCCTCCGCCAACGTGGTGGGCACCTCGGTCTCCGCCAAGGAGGGCTATCCCATCTCCTGGGGGCGGTTCATCAAGTTAGCCCTGCCGCCCATGATTATCGTCGTAGCCATCTCTCACCTCCTGCTCATCCTGCGCTACGCCTAGTCCGCATTCTATCTAACCCCACAGGTTGTCAAGATTGGAGATTTTATAGTAAAATTTAACGATTGCCCCTGTAGCTCAGGTGGATAGAGCACCGGCCTCCGGAGCCGGGCGCGAGCGTTCAAGTCGCTCCAGGGGCGCTTCTGGTAGTTACGGAGTTATATATGACGAAAGCAAATAGCCTCATGGAAATCAGGTGGCACGGGCGGGGCGGCCAGGGGGCCGTCACCTCGGCGGAGATTCTGGCCCAAGGGGCCATCGGCGAGGGCAAGTTCGGCCAGGCCTTCCCCAGCTTCGGGCCGGAGCGCCGCGGGGCCCCGGTGCAGGCCTTCAACCGCATCGATAGCCAATCGCCGGTACGCATCCGGGCCGATATTACCGACCCCGATTACGTCGTCGTCCTCGACCCCGGCCTGCTCTCCATCGTCAACGTCACCTCGGGCCTGAAGAAGGACGGCAAGGTCATCATCAATACCCGCAAGACCGCCGACGAGATACGCAAGGAGTTCGGCATCAAGAACCCGGTAGCCACGGTCAACGCCACAAAAATCGCCCGCGAGAAGCTGGGCGTGCCCATCGTCAATACTACCATGCTCGGCGCCGTTATTAAGGTCACCGAAGTCGTCGATAAAGAATCTGTCAAGGCGCCGCTGGAAAAACGCTTCGGCCGGCTGGGCGAGCGTAATATCACCGCCATGCAGACGGCCTACGACGAAGTGAAAATCGAGGAGCAGTAGATGGCAAAATCCGAAAGCGAACTCACCTGGAAGGACCTGGAGCTGGGCTGCATCGTCACCGAGCCCGGCAGCGCCCGGCAGTACAAGACCGGCGCCTGGCGCTCGCAGCGGCCGACCTATGATTTTAAGAAATGCATTAAATGCGGCATCTGCGCTTTGTTTTGCCCGGAAGGCTGCATCGGGCAGAACGACGATGGCACCTTCGAGGCCGACATGGACTACTGCAAGGGCTGCGGCATCTGCGCCCGCGAATGCTGGCCCCGGGTGATAACGATGGTCGAGGAGGAGGAATAAATGACGACGCGAGTAGGCATCGAGGTATCCATCGCCATCGCCGATGCGGTCAAGCTGGCCAACGCCGATGTCGTGGCGGCCTACCCCATTACCCCGCAGACCCACATCGTCGAGCACCTGGCGGAGCTCGTCGCCAACGGGGAGCTGGACGCCGAGTACATCCCGGTGGAATCGGAGCACTCGGCGATGAGCGCCTGCGTCGGCTCGGCGGCCGTGGGTGCCCGCACCTTCACCGCCACCGCCGGCCAGGGGCTGGAGCTGATGCACGAGGTGCTCTACATTCCATCGAACATGCGCCTGCCCATGGTGATGACGGTGGCCAACCGGGCCCTCTCGGCGCCTTTGAGCGTCTGGGGCGACCACTCCGACATGATGGCCGTCCGCGACGTGGGCTGGATACAGATAGTTGTCGAGAACGGCCAGGAGGCCGTGGACAACGTTATCTGCGCCTTCCGCATGGCCGAGGACAAGCGGGTGCTGCTGCCGGTCATGGTTCACCTCGACGGGTTCAACCTGAGCCACGTTATCGAGCCCATTATCTACCCCGACCAGGCGGAAGTCGACAAGTTCCTGCCGCCCATCAAGTACCCCCTGCCTCTTAATCCCGACCGTCCCGTGGCCATGGGCGATTTCGCCCCGCCGGTGATTTACACCGAGACGAAATGGGCGCAGGAAGTCAATATAAGAGACTCCAAAGAGGTAGTCATCGAGGTCTGGAACGAATATAATAAGGCCTTCGGGCGGCAGTACCGGCCGGTGGAGCAGTACCGCACCGAGGGCGCTAAAGTCATCCTGCTCACCATGGGCAGCTTCAGCGAGACGGCCGCCGTGGCCGTCGACGAGCTCTGCAACGAAGGCCAGAGCGTCGGCCAGATACGCCTGCGACTGTGGCGCCCCTTCCCCTTCGAGGAGTTCCGCGCCGCCGTGAAAGACTGCGATATCCTCGTCGTCCTCGACCGGGCCATCTCCTTCGGCGGGCCGGGCGGCGCCGTGGCCTCCGAGGTCAAGGCCGCCCTCTATAACCAGACGAAGCGCCCTAAAATCGTCAGCTTTATCGCCGGGCTCGGCGGGCGGGATATCACCGTCTCCGGCTTCAAGGAAATCGTCAACCGGGGTATCGAGGTCGCCCGCAAGGGCAGCCCCAACGAATACGAGATATACGGGGTGAGGGAATAATGGAAAAATACGCCGTTTACGTACCAAAGCTGGTACCGAAACAGGAGAAATTCGCCCCCGGCCACCGCGCCTGCATCGGCTGCGGCGAGGCCCTGGCGGTGCGGCTGGCCATGAAGGCCATCGATACCAACGTGGTCGTGGCCAACGCCACCGGCTGCATGGAAATCGTCGCCTCCCAGATTCCCTACACCACCTGGGAGGTGCCCTGGATACACACCCTCTTCGAGAACACGGCGGCCGTGGCCTCCGGTATCGAGGCGGGCTTCAAGGCCATGCGGCGCAAGGGCGTGGCCCTCCCCGAAAATATCAAGGTGGTGGCCATGGGCGGCGACGGCGCCACCAGCGATATCGGCCTGCAGGCCCTCTCCGGGGCGCTGGAGAGGGGCCACGATTTCACTTATCTCTGCTTTGATAACGAGGCCTACATGAACACCGGCGTCCAGCGCTCCTCGGCCACCCCGTTCGGGGCGTCCACCACCACCTCCCCCGCCGGGAAGCAGAGCTTCGGCCAGTTCAGCTGGAAGAAGAACATGCCGGAGATTGCCGCCGCCCATAACATCCCCTACGTGGCCACCGCCTGCCACAGCTACCCCTTCGACCTGATGGACAAGGTCAGGAAGGCGGTCAACACGCCGGGGCCGGCCTACGTGCACATCCTCTCGGTCTGTCCCACCGGCTGGCGCAGCCCCACCGATACCGTTATCCGGCTGGGGAGGCTGGCCGTGACGACGGGGATGTTCCCCCTCTACGAGGTAATCGACGGAAAGTACAGGATGAGCCTGGACCTGCCCAAGTTAAGGCCGGTCAAAGATTACCTCAAGCAGCAGGGGCGGTTCCGCCACCTCAGCGACGACATCATCGCTCAAATTCAGAAACGCGTGGAGCTGGAATATAAAAAGCTAGTGGAGAAGGCGAAAAATGGCACCGGAAAAGCAACAAGAAAAGGTTAACCAGGTACTTAAAAAGCATCAGCACGACGAG
>DAOUEH010000122.1:0-6814 GCA_034430635.1 Dehalococcoidales bacterium
TTTTTATTATAGGCACGAGTGCGGGCTTTGTCAAGTAGTTCGGGGTCATCATGGGGCATTGACAATACCTTTAGCGAGGGTTAGACTAAATATCCACTCATCGCATCACTCAAGACATTGCATTTCGGGGGACGGTGAAGATGAAAGAGGGTATTGCCACCGAGATTGCCGGCAGGGAGGGGCTGACTCCCGAACAACGCAAGGATGAACTAAAAAAGGCCGGGCTTGATTTCACCAAATTAGTGCCTGAAAACTCCTTTATGGCGGGTGCGCTCATCATATGGTTGGTACTCTGCTTTCTTCCCGGTATAGCCCGGCTGGCCCACTGGCAGGGCCTGGGCTTTCTCCTCAATCTTTACATGATAGAATTCCCTGATGTTGTCGCCATAATAGCCGGTGGGTTATCGGTTGCCGGGATACCGCTGCAGTTTACGGAACGTTTGAGAGTTAACCTGGGTGGCTGTAGAGACGAGCATCACACCGTAACCATGGTTAAGAAAAGCATCTTCAAGGTGGTCAGGCATCCCGAATACACCTACCATATTAGTCTCCTGGTTTTGCTACCTATCGCCATCAGCCCCGTATTGGAGTATACTCTGTTATCGATAGCCGGCACCGTCCTGGCGGTTGGTATCTACTTCCTGCTGGCCAAGCGGGAAGAGAATTTCAATATTAAAAAGTGGGGAGACGAATACCGGCAATACATGAGGCAGGTGCCGCGATTCAATATATTGCTGGGGTTCTGGCGGTTAGTCTTCAAAAAGCGGTAGCGCCTGGCCAGCGGTTATCCTAATTCAATATTTCTTTTCTTTATTACCCGGCTGCCTATCTATAAAATCTGGCGGTAACCATTATCTCCCCGGCCTGATTGACACCCCAAAAGCGCCAGTGTAGACTATCTATGGAATTTCGTTTTCCCCTTTGAGGAGACTGATAATAATGAGTTCTTTAAGCCGCACCGACCCGGAGGTGAGCCGGGCCATCGAGCGCGAGAAGGCACGGCAGAAAGAGAGCGTCAACCTCATCGCCAGCGAGAACTACGCCAGCAAGGCGGTGCTGGAGGCGCAGGGCTCCTTCCTCACCTACAAGTACGCCGAGGGCTACCCCGGGCGGCGCTACTACGGCGGCTGCGAAAACATGGATACCATCGAGTCGCTGGCCATCGCGCGCGCTAAAGAGCTTTTCAAGGCCGACCACGCCAATGTCCAGCCCCACAGCGGCTCGCAGGCCAACATGGCCGCCTACTTTGCCCTGCTGAGCTACGGCGATACCGCCCTGGCCATGGACCTGGCCCACGGCGGGCACCTTACCCACGGCTCGCCGGTGACCTTCTCCGGCCGCTCCTACAATTTTGTCCACTACGGCGTGAGCCGCGAGACGGAGCGCATCGACTACCCCCAGGTGGAGCGGCTGGCTAAAGAGCATAAGCCCAAGCTGATTATCACCGGGGCCACCGCCTACTCACGTATTATCGATTTCGAGCGTTTCCGCCGTATCGCCGACGGCGTGGGGGCCTATCTCATGGTGGACATGGCCCATATCGCCGGGCTGGTGGCGGTGGGCCTGCACCCCTCCCCCGTCCCCTACGCCGACGTGGTCACCTCCACCACCCACAAGACGCTGCGGGGCACCAGCGGGGGCATGATACTCTGCCGGGCGGAGCTGGCCGGGGCCATCGATACCGCCGTCTTCCCGCAGGCTCAGGGCAAGCCCCTGATGCACGCCGTGGCCGCCAAGGCGGTGGCCCTCTACGAGGCGATGCAGCCGGAGTTCACCGCCTACCAGCAGGCCGTGCTGGATAACGCCCGCACCCTGGCGGCGGAGCTCATGAGCCTGGGGCTGCGGCTGACCTCCGGCGGCACCGATAACCACCTCATGCTGGTAGACCTGGGCCCTACCGGCGTTACCGGGCAGCAGGCCGAGGTGGCCCTGGAGTCGGTGGGCATTATCTGCAACCGCAACGCCATACCTTTCGACCCCCGCCCGCCGCGGGTGACCAGCGGCATCCGGCTGGGGACGCCGGCGGCCACCACGCGCGGTTTCGGGCCGGAGGAGATGAAGCAGCTGGCGCCTCTTATCTACGAGGTCATCGGTCACCACGAAGACGCGGCGGCCCTTCAGAAGGTGAAGGTGAAAGTCGGCGAGATGTGCCGGCGCTTTCCGCTGCCCGGCATCGAAGACTAGTAGCTTAGTTGTCTTTTCCCACCCTTCGCCCTCGGTACATCCGCGGCTTAGCCCGTAGTCTTGTCCCCCATCCCCCTTTATCCCCCTTCCCCCAAGGGAAGGGGGAGATTATTTTGAGAGGGGCTGGCGCCCCTCTCCGCAGGCTACTCCCCTTATTAGAAACGGGTGTTTAAGAGGGGTGAAACCCCTCTTTCAAGTTAGATTCCCCCTCTCCAGCCAGACGAAGACGGAGCTAATGTGATAAACCGGCTGGAGAGGGGGATAAAGGGGGTGAGGCATTTAATACCCTCCGCCTAAGCACGATTTATCATGGGTATAATGAGTAAAAAGGGGTGAGGATGGCACTCAATAGTGCTATAATATAAGGTGCGGCAAGTCTAAAAAAGGAGAGGAGATTACCCATGGATGAACTAAAGGTATTCAGCGGCAACGCCCACCCGGCCCTGACGAAGGCCATAACCGAATATCTGGGCATACCGCTGGGTAAGTGCGAGGTCAAGCAGTTTAAAAACGAAAACACCTTTGTTCGCATCCTGGAGAATGTCCGCGAGCGCGATACCTTCGTGGTGCAGCCAATCTCCTCTCCGGTGAATAACTCGCTGGTGGAGCTGCTCATCATGCTGGATGCCCTCAAGCGGGCCTCCGCCGGGCGGATTACCGCCGTCATACCCTATTACGGCTACGGGCGTACCGATAAGAAAGACCAGCCCCGCGTGCCCATCACCGCCAAGCTCGTGGCCGACCTGCTCACCGTGGCCGGCGCCAACCGGGTGCTGACGGTAGACCTGCACGCCGCGCAGATACAGGGTTTCTTCAACATCCCCGTCGACGAGCTGACGGCCCTCAACATCCTGGCCGACTATTTCGACGAGCAGCCCTATAACAACCTGGTGGTCGTCGCCAGCGATATCGGCGCCACCAAGCGCGCCCGCGACCTGGCCGCCGAGCTGAACGTGCCGCTGGCCATCATCGAAAAGCGCCGCCTGGGCAACAAGGACCGGACCCAGACCCTCAACGTCATCGGCGACGTGCGCCGGAAAGTCGCCCTTACCGTCGACGACGAAATCGATACCGCCGGCTCGCTGAAAGGGGTCGTCACCGCCCTGATGAAGCGCGGCGCCAGGGAGGTACACGCCTGCTGCACCCACCCCATCTTCTCCGGCCCGGCCATCCGCCGGATAGCGGAAAGCCCGGTGATAGAGGTGGTGGTCACCGATACCGTCCCCATCAGCGAGAAGAAGCGCATACCCAAGATTAAAATCCTGCCCATCGCGCCGCTGCTGGGCAAGGCCATCAAGTGCATCCATACCGGGCAGTCCGTGGGGGCATTGTTTGAAAAGAAAAAGTGACCTGGTCGAGGTCTATAAGGCCCGCAGCGATATGGAGGCGCAGGTCATCAAGGGCCTGCTGGAAAGCTACGGCATACCCTGCTTCCTCAAGTCCAACGCCGCGCCTTCGGTGCACCTCTTTACCGTCGACGGTATGGCCGAGGTAAAGGTGATGGTGCTGCCCGCCCTGGCGGAAAAGGCCCGGGAGCTGATTGTGAGCGAGAAAGATGCCTAAATTATTCAGCGGATTATTCGATTCCAACGAGAAGGAGCTCAAGCGCCTTCAGCCCTACGTCGACCGCGTCAACGCGCTGGAGCCGGAATATCAGGCCCTCTCCGACGACGCCCTGCGCGACAAGACGGAGGAGTTCCGCCAGCGCCTGGCCGACGGCGCCACCCTCGATGAGCTGCTGCCCGGGGCCTTCGCCGCCGTCCGCGAGGCCGCCCGGCGTACCCTGGGGCAGCGTCACTACGACGTCCAGCTCATGGGGGGCATCACCCTGCACCAGGGTAAAATAGCCGAGATGCGCACCGGCGAGGGCAAGACCCTGGTGGCCACCCTGCCCCTCTACCTCAACGCACTCGGCGGCGAGGGCACTCACCTGGCCACCGTCAACGACTATCTGGCCCGCCGCGACCCGTACTGGATGGCGCCCATCTACCACGCCCTGGGGATGAGCGTGGCCAGCATCTACCCCATGCAGAACCCCGACGAGCATACCCCCGCTTGCCTCTACGACCCCGAGTTCGATTCCGGCGACGCCCGCTGGCCGCATTTCCGGCCCATCTCCCGCAAGGAAGCCTACGAGGCCGATATTACCTACGGCACCTCCAGTGAGTTCGGCTTCGATTATTTACGCGACAACATGGTGCCCGACCTGGCGCGCTGCGTGCAGCGCCACCTCAACTTCGCCATTGTCGACGAGGTGGACAACCTCCTCATCGACGAGGCCCGCACGCCGCTCATCATCAGCGCCCCCGCCGAGGAGTCGGGGCAGACTTACCAGATATTCGCCCGGCTGGTGCCGCGCCTCAGGCCGGAGGAGGACTTCACCGTCGACGAGAAGTCCCGCACCGTCAACCTTACCGATAACGGCATGAACCAGATAGAGCGGATGCTGCGGCGCGAAGGGCTCTTAAAAAATCCCGACCTCTACCACCCCGATAACCACGCCCTGACCCACTATCTGGACAACGCCCTCAAGGCCCAGATTATGTTCAAGCGCGACCAGCAGTACGTCGTCAAGGACGGCGAGGTCATCATCGTCGACGAATTCACCGGCCGCCTCATGTACGGGCGGCGCTACTCCGAGGGGCTGCACCAGGCCATCGAGGCCAAGGAGCATGTCAAGGTGCAGCGGGAGTCCATGACCTACGCCACCATCACCATCCAGAACTACTTCCGCATGTATAAAAAGCTGGCCGGCATGACCGGCACCGCCGCCACCGAGGCCGAGGAGTTCTACAAGATATACAAGCTGGAGGTGACCGTCATCCCCACCAACAAGCCGATGGTGCGTGAAGACCTGCCCGACCTGATTTACAAGACCGAGGAGGGCAAGTTCCGCGCCCTGGCCGAAGAAATCAAGGAGATGCACGAGCAGCAAATCCCGGTGCTCATCGGCACCGTGTCCATCGAGAAATCGGAGCTTTTAAGCGGCCTCCTCAAGCGGCAGGGCATCAACTGCCAGGTACTCAACGCCAAGGAGCATACCCGCGAGGGCGAGATAATCGCCGGGGCGGGCGAGCCGGGGGCGGTGACGGTGGCCACCAACATGGCCGGGCGCGGCGTGGACATCATCCTGGGCGGGCGCCGCCCGGAGAAGCCGGAGAACGGCGACGCCGCGGCGCTTAAAGAGTACGAAAAGGCAATGGCCGAGTGGGAGAAGAGGCACGCCGGGGTCATCGAAAGAGGGGGCTTGCACATCATCGGCACCGAGCGCCACGAGGCCCGGCGCATCGATAACCAGCTGCGGGGCCGGGCGGGGCGCCAGGGCGACCCCGGCCTGTCGCGCTTCTATGTCTCCCTGGAGGACGATATTATGCGCCGCTTCGGCGGCGACCGCATGAAAACGGTCATGGGCTGGGTGGGCCTCGACGAGGACACGCCCATCGAGCACCGCATGATTACCAATGTCATTACCGACGTGCAGAAACGCGTCGAGGGCTACCACTTCGACGTGCGCAAGAACCTCGTCGAGTACGACGACGTCGTCAACAAGCACCGCGAGCTTATCTACACCGAGCGCCAGAAAATCCTCGGCGGCGCCGACCTCAAGACGAACATCCTGGAGATGGTCGGAAACGAGCTCAAGGCCATCATCGCCTCGCGCCTGGCCGACCAGCACGGCGTCGGCTGGGATATCCCCGGCCTGCTTAACGAGATAAAAATCATCCTGCCGGTGCCGCCCGACCTGGACGAGAAGACCATCGAGCAGCTGGGGCCGAAGGGGGTGGAAAAGCGTCTGGCCGAGGCGGCCGCCGCCCTCTACGAGCAGAAGGAGCGGGAGACGGGCGCCGACAAGATGCGCCTCCTGGAGCGGCTGGTGATGATCCAGGTTATCGACCGGCTCTGGGTGGAGCACCTGACGGCCATGGACCACATGCGCCTCCAGGCAAGCTGGCAGACGCTGCGCCAGATGAAATCGTCCGATGCCTACAAGCACGCCGGCTACGAGCAGTTCCAGATGCTGCTGGATACCATCCAGCACGATGTGGCGCGCATGATATTCCACGTGGGCATCGCCACGCGGGAAGCCAAGCCGGTGCAGTCGCCCATGGACAAGGCGGCCGTTGGCTCCAGGGGTGACGCCCGGCCGAGTAAGGCGACCGGCAGCCGGAAAATAGGCCGCAACGACCCCTGCCCCTGCGGCAGCGGTAAAAAATACAAGCACTGCTGCGGAAGGTAGCTGAAACTCAGGGAGTTATCGATATGGTTGTTTCAAATAGTATTCCAAATAGGGTGAAACTCGATATAGGGTATCAAAGAACATGTAGTTGTGAGCCTACTCACATTAATTGTATGCTTCCGAAAGAATGGCTTAAAAGTCAACTCGGCGTGTGGCAATTCAGATATGAGTCACGTGATATACGTGATAAAAAAGTCCACCCTGCAACCTTTCCAATTTCTCTTGCGAAGAAGATAATTGAGTTATTTACGCATGAGGGTGAACTCGTACTAGACCCATTTGTGGGTAGTGGTACTACATTAGTAGCGGCGAAAGATGCTAACAGAAATGCTATTGGGTTTGATTTGAAAAAAGATTATATAGATTTATGTTTCAAACGCCTTGCTCAAGGCA
>DAOUEH010000123.1:0-2784 GCA_034430635.1 Dehalococcoidales bacterium
ACTACGAGATGATTAACGCCTCCGACCAGCCGGTTACCCCCCTGCCCGGCATGTGCTTTTTCGACAGCGCCGCCTCGTTCGACATGATACGCGGCGGTCATATCGATATCGTCGTCCTGGGGGCCTACCAGGTCTCCGAAAGGGGCGACCTGGCCAACTGGGGCCGCCCCGGCCGGGCCGCCACGGGCATGGGCGGGGGCATGGACCTGGCCGCCGGCGCCAAAAAGGTCATCGTGACCATGCTCCATACGACCAAGACCGGCGAGCCGCGCATCGTGAGGAAATGCACCTATCCCCTCACCGCCCGCCGCTGCGTCGGCCTCATCGTCACCGACCTGGCCGTTATTGAGGTGGCCGGGAAGGGGCTCGTCCTGCGGGAGATTGCCCCCGGCTGGACGGTAGCGGAGGTGCAGGCCCTCACCGAGGCTAAACTAACCCCGGCGGCGGACTTGAAGGAGATAGAGCTTTAGTCCTCGCCAAAGAACTAATCCTCATACGGCTCCGGGGGCGGGGGCTGTAATATGTTTATCCGGTACTGGCTGTAGGGCATGTGATAGGTAGTGGGCTTATCGGGGTGGTTCTCCGGCGAGCCGGCGATGGAGGCCCCCACCGGCTCGTCCACCCAGCCCTTCTCGTAGGGGCACATGAAGGTCAGGCGGTAGTTGAACTTGAGGAACTTCCACTCCCCGTCCTCCTTGACGTACTCCATGTCGTACTTGCCCAGGCAGAGGAACTGCTTGAGATGGCCGGGCGCCCCCATCGAGGCGTAGCCGTGCGAGTGCCAGAGGCCACGTGCCTGCGTACCCGCCTTATTAATCTCGATGACGGGATTGACCGTCATGTGCAGGGCCATGAAACCGGCCGTCATATGCTTCTTCTCGCTGAAGACGGTATTCCAGAACCGGGTGATGCTCTCGATGCCCTCGTAGACGCCGCTGTCCTCGATTTCCATGCTCACGCCGGGGGTCTTCTGGGCGAAAAGGAGCGGCACCTCGGCCCGCTTACCGATGTGATAGAGGTGCGCGTAGCGCGACTGGAGCTTCCATATCTCCAGGTAGTCCCGGGCGCGGGCGTTCTCGGCCACCTGCACTCTGAGCTGCTTTAGTTCCGCCTCCATCTCGGCTAAGGTCATCGTCATTGCTTGCCCCCTTTCGTTGCTGTCTGGCTTTGAACTACGCAAAGTAATATTATATAGTAAACTATCACTTGCCGGTGCGATAGTCAAGGTAAAGAAACCGGCGAAAACCGACCGAACACGTAAAGGAGGCTTTTATGGCGACACTGGAAGAGCTGGGAAAGAGAATCCAGAGGCTGGACGACATCAAGCAAATCGAGAGGCTGCAGCGCATCTACGGCTACTACCGCGACTACGGCGAATGGGAAAAGGTGGTCGACCTCTTTTCCGATAACGCCGTATCCGTCGAGGTGGCCGACCACGGCGTCTACAAGGGGAAGGCGGGCATCCGCCGCTATTACATCGACCTCATCAAGGGCGGCCAGGACGCCAAGCCGAGGCCAGGCGTGATGTCCATCGCCCTCCAGATGCAGGGCGTCGTCACCGTCGCCCCGGACGGCCGGACGGCCAAAGGGCGCTGGTACGGCTTCCTCATGGAGGCGCGGCCTACCCTCACCCTCCACGAGGGCGAGCTGCGCCAGACCTGGGCACACGGCATCTACGAGAACGAATATGTGAAAGAAAACGGCAAGTGGCTCATCAGCAAGCTGCACTTCTTCCTCAACTTCCGCACGCCCTACGAAGACGGCTGGCTGAAGACCCCGGTGGTCGGGCAGAACGGCCCCAGCCGGGAAGTCCCGCCGGACGCCCCGCCCACCTCATGGCGACCCTACCCCTCCGGCTACCACTTCCCGGTACACTTCAAGCACCCCGTCACGGGTAAGTAATAACGATGTTTAATCCGACAAGAAAGAGCCAAACAACGCTCACCCCGAGCTTGTCGAGGGGTGGTTCGACAGGCTCACCACGAGCGGGGACTAAAAGGAAGCATCGATGAATCTGGCAGAGCTGGAAAGGCAGGTAACCCGGCTGGAGGACATCCAGGAGATAGAAAATCTCCAGCGGATGTACGGCTACTACTTCGATAACGCCATGTTCCAGGAGGTCATCGACCTCTTCTCGGAGAACACGGAATCCGTCGAGATAACCGACCACGGCGTCTTCCGGGGCAAGGAGGCGGTGGTCAAGATGTACGGCGGCATGGTGGGCATGAAGCGGCCGGGCTGGATGTTCTTCGAGGTGATGCAGGCTCAGGGCGTCATCGATATCGCCCCCGACGGCAAGACCGCCAGGGGTCGCTGGTACACGCCCTCGTTCGAGTGCCGCCCCTTCGGCGGGACGCGAAAGCAGACCTGGCAGTTCGGCGTCTACGATAACGAGTACGTCAAGGAAAACGGCCGGTGGTACTTCAAGAAGCTCCACTGGAACCTTACCTACTGGACTTCGTACGAGGCGGGCTTCCTCAAAGTACCTCGGCTGGCCGACACGCCCTTCCCCCACGCCGACGCCCCGGCCACGGCTTACCATCCCTACCCCTCCGGCTACCACGTGCCCTACCCCTTCCGGCACCCGGTTACCGGCGAATAAGAACTAAAAGGTGACGAATATGAATATCGAGGAACTGGAAAAGCAGGTGCAGCTCGCCGAGGACATCCAGGAGATAGAGCACCTGCAGCGGATATACGGCTACTACTTCGACAACAACATGTGGGCCGAGATTTGCGACCTCTTCTCCGACAACGCCGAGTCGGTGGAAATCGTCGACCACG
>DAOUEH010000124.1:0-3838 GCA_034430635.1 Dehalococcoidales bacterium
TTCTATTTCCTTATGAGGATTACCATCAATTTCTAATATCAACTTTTTTTCGAAACTAACGAAGTCAACGATATAATTTCCGATAGGTTCCTGCCTGCGAAATTTGACTCCGCATAGTTGCCTGTCTCTTAACCTGAACCAAAGTATTTTGTCGCCTTCAGTTTGCCTTTGTCTAAGCTCTCTGGCTGCTTCGGCTATCAGATTATTTCCCATCTGATATCTCGTCTTCCCTCAATTTCTCCCACCAGGGGAGAGAAGTTGATATCAAAGCTTTCAGGCATTCTCCTCGTCGGGCCCGAGAATACCCAGCGGCTCCTCCTTGTCTTTGAGTAGCTGGTGCTGCGCCTGCGTCTTGACGGGCAGGCCCCAGAGGTGGATAAAACCGGCGGCGTCGGCGGGGTCGAAGGTATCGCCCTCGTCGTAGGTGGCCAGCCCCAGGTTATAGAGCGACCAGGGCGACTGGCGCCCGGTGATGGTGACGGCCCCCTTGTAGAGCTTCACCCGGACGGTGCCGGTGACGTAGCGCTGCGAGCTGAGGATATAGGCGGAGAGGTCGCGATTGAGCTGGCTGAACCAGAGCCCGTCGTAGATGAGGTCGGCGCACCGGGCGGATACCTTCTCCTTGAAGCTCAGCTGGTCGCGCGACAGCGTCAGCGCCTCCAGGGCCTTATGGGCCTCGATGAGGGTGATGGCCGCCGGGGCCTCGTAAATCTCGCGCGACTTGATGCCGACAACGCGGTCTTCGATGTGGTCGATGCGGCCTATACCGTGCCTGCCGGCGATTTCGTTGAGCCTTTGAATGAGGGGCATGCCTTCCATTTTCCGGCCGTCGAGCGTCACCGGGACGCCCTTCTCGAAGCCTATCTCGATATACTGCGGCCTGTCCGGAGCCTGCGCCGGGTCTTTAGTCCAGGTATAGGCATCGGCGGGGGGCTCGGCCCAGGGGTCTTCCAGCACGCCGCACTCGGCGCTGCGCCCCCAGAGGTTCTCGTCGATGGAGTACGGGCTCTTCGAGGTAATGGGGATGGATATGCCGTGCTTCCCGGCGTAGGCTATGGTGGCCTCGCGCGTCATGCCCCACTCTCGGGCGGGCGCCATGATGCGCATCTGCGGGGCCAGGGCGTTGATGCCCACCTCGAAGCGTACCTGGTCGTTGCCCTTGCCGGTGCAGCCGTGGGCGATGGCCACCGCCCCCTCCGCCACCGCCGTATCCACCAGCAGCTTGGCCATGAGCGGGCGGGAGAGGGCCGTGGCCAGGGGATACTGGCCCTGGTAGAGGGCGTTGGCCTGGAGGGCCGGGAAGCAGAAGTACTTGACGAACATCTCCTTGGCGTCGATGACCTCGGCCTTGACGGCGCCCACCTTGAGGGCCTTCTGGCGGACGGAGGTAAAGTCCTTCTCGTTGCCGACATCGATGGTCACGGCGATAACGTCCAGGTTATACTTCTCGCGCAGCCACCTGACGGCCACCGATGTATCCAGCCCGCCGCTGTAGGCCAGGACGATTTTATCCGTCACTCCGTTCCTCCCTTTTAATCTATAAGCAGATGTTAGTTTTTAGAAGCGAAATTTTCTTCCAGAAAGCCGACGACTTCGGAGCAGACACCGGGGTATTCCCAGGAGTAGTCGTGCCCCGGGGCCTTCAGCCAGCTCAGGATATCGCCGGGATTATCGTTCTTGACGCCGAACCACCCCTTGACGGTGGCCCACATCATCGCCGGAACGTTGCCGTAGCTGAAGGTGTCGATGCCCCGGCCGTTGCTGGTCATCAGCAGTGTCCTTTCACTGGGCACGGGTTTGTGCCAGAAAGGCTTACCCGTCTGGATGCTGTATACCCGGGAATCGTCTTTGAGCAGGCCCATGGTCTTATCGGTGATGACCGTGCCGGTGCTCTCCCCGGCGACGATGACGCTGATATCGGGGATGTGGTCGGTGAGGAACTCCACCCTGGTGGCCAGCTCGGCGGATTTCTGGGGATAGCGTGTCATCGCCTGGGTAAACTCCTTAAAGCAGCCCAGGATGCCGCTGGAGGTGCGCCGGTAGTTGAGCAACAGCGAGCTGTAGCCCAGCTTATCCAGCTGGCTCTTGATGCCGTCGAGGATGCTGGCCCAGCCGGGCGTCTCCTTGGTGAGGTTCCAGCCCCAGCCACCCGAGTTGAAAAAGACGACGACGTCCTTTTCCCTGGCTTCCAGATAGGTGGCGACCATCTGGTCGGCGAAGCTCTGGAGCTTCTTCTGACTGTTGCCCACGAACTCGGCGGCGATGGCGACGGCGTCATCGATGACCGTCTGCGGCACCGAGGAATAGTCGTAAGCCGTCAGTCTGGGCTCCTGGATTCCGATATCAATCGCCATGCCGACCTCTGAGCTGGTTATAGTCAGGCAGAACATGGTCAGCAGGAAGGCCGCCACCAGCACTGCGGCGATGCCCCGTTTGCCGAGCTTCCTGAGTACCGCTGCCTTCGCTATCATTTTAACAATATTTAACTGACAATGCTAGAGAAAACCCCGTCCATTATGGCGACGGCCTGGTCAACCTCTTCGCTGCCGATAATCAGCGGCGGCATGAGGCGGACGGCGTTGGGCTTGACCCGGTTGACGAGGAGGCCGTTTTCCAGGCAGGCCAGCAGCACGTCCTGGCCGATATCACCATCGAATTCCAGCGCCGTCAGCAGGCCGCGCCCGCGCGCGTCGGTGATAAAGGAATATTTATCTTTCAACCCCTTGAGCCCTTTCATGAGGTACTGCCCCACCCTGGCGACGTGGCGGGGGACGCCCTTTTCGATTATGTAGTTCATCACGGCGCAGGCGGCGGCACAGGTGAGGGGATTGCCCGCGAAGGTGGCGCCGTGGTCGCCCAGGGTGAAGACGGCGGCGCGCTCCTTGGCCAGCACGGCCCCGATGGGCACGCCGCTGCCCAGCCCCTTGGCCAGGGTCATGATATCCGGCTCGACGCCGTACAGCTCGTAGCCGAAGAGCGGCCCCAGGCGGCAGATGCCGGTCTGTATCTCGTCTAAAATGAGGAGGATGCCCTTCTCATCGCACCACGCCCGAACCTTCCGGAGATAGTCGTCGGCGGGCACGTTGACGCCGCTCTCCCCCTGTACCGGCTCCAGCATCACGGCGCAGGTCTTGGCCGTGGTGGCCGCCGCGATGGCCCCGATATCGTCGTACTTCACGCTGACGAAGCCGGCGGGTATCGGCTCGTAAGGCTTATGAAATATCTCCTGCCCGGAGGCGGCCGTCATCGCCAGGGAGCGCCCGTGGAACGAGCCCAAGGCGGTAATCACCTCGTAGGCGCCGTTTAGCTTGAGCGCCCCGTAGCGCCGCGCCAGCTTGACGGCGGCCTCGTTGGCCTCCAGGCCGGAGTTGCCGATGAAGACCCGGTCGAGGCAGCTCTTCTCGACGAGGAGCCGGGCCAGCTGAATCTGGGGGACGGTGTAGAACTGGTTGGAGGTCTGGATGAGGGTGCGCGCCTGCGCGGCCACGGCCTCGGCGACGACGTCGGGACAGTGCCCCAGCGAGTTGACCGCCCACCCCCCGACGAAGTCGAGGTAGGGCCGGCCCTTATCGTCCCAGACGCGCGCGCCCTCGCCGCGCACCAGGGTCACCGGCGTGCGCGCCACGACCTGCATGTAGTACTTGCTTTCCAGCTCCTGCCAGTAGTTTTTCATCGGTCTAATCTAATCTGTCTCTCCATGCGGGGGTAAATATCCATCATAACACAATCCAGACTTCCCCGCCTATATCTTTTCACTTATTTACGTATCGTCGTGCCGCCGTTGCCCCCGTCGAACTCCTTGAGCAGGGCGTGCGGCTGCTTGCCGTCGATTATCCGG
>DAOUEH010000125.1:0-3608 GCA_034430635.1 Dehalococcoidales bacterium
CGGGTGGCGTAAGCCAGCGTCGGCGTGGGGGTAATACCGGCGTCGGCGGCACCAGCCCCCGCCGCCAGCAGGCCGGAGAGCAAGGCGTGTTTCATGGCACCGGCCGAGGTGCGGGTATCCGTGCCCACCACCACGCGGCCGCAACTCCTGCCCACCGCCAGCCCCACCCGAAACGCCAGACGGAGCAGCTCTTGATTGAAAACGGCGCGTATGCCGGAAGAACCAAAGAGCTTCATATTACCTTAATTCTACTCCTGGGGAAATAATTGTCAACCAAGTCAACCCTGATATTGCCGCGCCCGCCGCTTCCCCGCCAAGGCTTGCATTTAGCGACGTGATAAACCTAAGATGTATCACGATTACCCTACCGGCAGGAGGCCCGAAATGGAAAGAAAAAACCTAACCGAAATGGTCATCGGCGTGCTGGCCGTCGTCTCGATTGTCCTGGTGGCCGTCGAGTCGCTGGTGGAGCTGTCGCCCGGAGCGCTCTGGGGGATATACGCCGCCGACCTGGTCATCTGCATCGTCTTTGCCGCCGACTTCATTCACCGGCTGCGCATCGCGGAGAGCCGCTCCCGCTTCTGGAAAGTCCACGGGTACGAAATCCTGGCGATGATACCGGCCATGGCTTTCTACGGCCTGGGGTCCATACCGGCCATCTCCTCGGCGCTGCGCTCGCTGCGTCTCATCCGGGTGGTGCGGGTAATCGTGCTCATGGCCCGCATGCGGCGGGTGATGTCGCGGGGCGGCGGGGTCATGCGCTTCAGCTACCTGGTCACCATGCTGCTCATCACCTTCGCCATTATCTTTGCCGGCGCCTTCGCCGTCATGATCCTGGAGAGCGACACGGAGGCCGCCCAGATAACCAACTTCTCGGACGCCGTCTGGTGGACCATCTCCACGGTAACCACGGTCGGCTACGGGGATATCGTCCCCCAAAGCGTGGCCGGACGCGTCATAGGGATGGCGCTGATGGTGGTCGGCATCGGCGTCATGGCGGCCTTTATCTCGGAGGTGAGCGCCACCATGGTGACATCGCGGCTGAAGCGGAAGGCGGCCCGGGACGACCTGAGGTCTTCCCTCGCCGAGAAAATCAAGGGCCAGATTGACGACCTCGATAAGCTCAGCGAGGCGGACGTGGCCCTGCTCATGCAGCTCATTCGCACCCTGAGGCTCAAAGGGGACGAGGACAGCCCGCCGTGAGGGTAAAGTCCTATAGCCAAATATCTAGCACCAATACGGGATTGTTGAGCGTCCGAGGCAGGCCTATAATTTAGATGGAGAGTATCGAGGATTGAATTCGGGGTTTCCGCCGGTAGGAGACCCGGAGGCAGGCAATGGCTGCAACGGACGAAGAAAACGGGAACAATAGCCTCAAGATAAGCCCCTTCGACGAGCTGCTGCCCTCGGACATGGCCTTCAAGGCGCAGGAAATCGGCATCAAGAAGGCCAACCTGGATTTCCTGAGCACCCTGGCCCTGGCCATCCTGGCCGGCGCCTTCATCGCCCTGGGCTGTATCTTCTTCACCGTCTCCCAGACCTCCACCGGCGTTACCGTCCCCTGGGGCATCGGCCGCATCATCGGCGGCGTCGCCTTCTCGCTGGGGCTGATTCTGGTCATCATCGGCGGCGCCGAGCTGTTTACCGGCAACAACCTGATAATCATGGCCTGGGCTTCGCGCCGCCTCTCGACCTGGCGGGTGGTGCGCAACTGGGGCATCGTCTACCTGGGCAATATCAGCGGGGCCATCGCCACCGCCCTGGTCGTCTTCTGGGGCAGGCACCACGAGATGGCCGGCGGCGCCGTGGGCGTCACCGCCCTCGATATCGGGCTGGGCAAGGTAAACCTGGGGTTCGGCCAGGCGCTTATCCTGGGCTTACTCTGCAACACCCTGGTCTGCCTGGCCGTCTGGCTGACCTACAGCTCGCGGACGACCTTCGGGAGGATTCTGGCCATTATCTTCCCCATCAGCGCCTTCGTGGCCGCCGGTTTCGAGCACTGCGTGGCCAACATGTACTTCGTGCCCTACGCCATCCTCATCCAGGCCGGCGCCCCGGAGGCATTCTGGGCAGCGACCGGCGTCAGCGCCGCCAGCTACGACGGTATTACCTGGGGCTCTTTCTTCCTCAACAACCTGCTGCCGGTGACCATCGGCAACATGATTGGCGGTGTCTTCTTCGTCGCCCTGGTCTACTGGATTATCTACCTGCGCGCCAACCGCGCCAGATAGACTAGCACTTGGCCGCCTTGACCCCCAGATACTGGGCGACCAAATCCATGGCGCAGAACTGCCCGCACATGCTGCAGGCCGCCCCGGCCGTGGCCCGCTGGCGGTGCACCCGGCCGACCTTCTCCGGGTCGAGGGCCAATCTGGCCTGCTCCTCCCAGTCGAGGCGCTTGCGGGCCTCGGACATTTTTCTATCCCGCTCGGCGGCGCCGGGTATCCCCTTGACGATATCGGCGGCATGGGCGGCGATGCGCGAGGCCATGACCCCCTCCCGCACGTCGTCGGCATCGGGGATGGCCAGGTGCTCCGAGGGCGTCACGTAGCAGAGGAAATCGGCCCCGGCCATGGCCGCCAGGGCCCCGCCGATGGCGCTGGTGATGTGGTCGTAGCCGGCGGCGATATCCGTCACCAGCGGCCCCAGCACGTAGAAGGGGGCGTCCTTGCAGAGCGACTTCTGGAGCCTTATATTCATCTCAATCTGGTCGAGGGGGATGTGCCCCGGCCCCTCCACCATCACCTGCACGCCGGCTGCCCGGGCCCGCTCCACCAGCTCGCCCAGGGTGATAAGCTCCTCCACCTGGGTACGGTCGGTGGCGTCGGCTAGGCTGCCCGGCCGCATACCGTCGCCCAGGCTCAGGGTGACGTCGTACTCCCGCGCGATGGCCAGCAGGCGGTCGTACTCCTCGTAGAGGGGGTTCTCGCGGTCGTTATGCAGCATCCAGCCCACCATGAAGGCCCCGCCGCGCGAGACGATATCCGTCACGCGCCCCTGTTGCTTGAGGCGCTCGATGGCCCCCTGGGTCACGCCGCAGTGCACTGTTACGAAGTCCACGCCTTCGCGGGCGTGGGCCTCGATGGCATCAAAGATGTCGTCGACGCTCATCCTGACGATGGCCCCGTGCGCCTCGATGGCCGCCACCCCCGCCTGGTAAACGGGCACGGTGCCGATGGGCCGGGGGCTGGCGGCGATAATCGCCCGGCGGATGGCCGGTATATCGCCGCCGGTGCTTAAGTCCATGACGGCGTCGGCCCCGGCCTCCAGGGCCACCCGCAGCTTCTCAAGCTCGGTGGCGGTATCGCCGTAGTCCGAGGAGTTGCCGATGTTGGCGTTGACCTTGGTGGCCAGGCCCGCCCCCACGCCGCAGGGAACCAGGTTCTTGTGGTTGACATTGGCCGGAACGACGACTTTCCCATCGGCGATGCCCTGCCGGACGGCCTCGACCTCCACCGACTCGGCCCGCGCCACCGCCTGCATCTGCGGCGATATTTCCCCTTTCCTGGCAATCTCCAGCTGCGTCATGACACACCTCCCGCAAAATAATAAAACCAAGGGCTCCGGCTGAAATTCTCAAGGCCCCTGGTTTGACTTCTCAGTCCGCT
>DAOUEH010000126.1:0-2054 GCA_034430635.1 Dehalococcoidales bacterium
GTCGCCGAAGGCGTGCTCGCCGGTGAGGTCTTCACGGTGCTTACCGGCATGCCGCCTGGTGTGTTTGCTTGTCACTACGTTATGTAAATCCTGTTTGCCTGGTTTTACTGGGGCGCACAATAAGCGTTATGTAGCGTAAACGCACGGAGTAGACATGTTTACATAATAAAGCATTAGTTTCCGCCCGGCTTATTATTATAAATAACGTCAATTCCGCAAACAATTCACAATATAAATAATTATTTTCCGCCGAGCTTCTTCACCATCGCCACCACTTCCTTACCTGTGTCGCGCGCCTCTTCCAGGGCCGTCGTGCCGATACCGGCCCCCTCGCTCGTCCTCACGTCGCCCTTCTCCCGTCCGTAGCCGATGCCCCCGCGGACCGGCGTCATCCCCTGGGCCAGAAACCAGCCGTAGAGCTGCAGGCGCGTCTGCCCGGCGCCCACCTTTCGCAGCGTCAGCACCGGGGCGGCCACCTTGCCCTCTAGTGGCCGGTCTCTCAGGAAGAGGAAGGTACGGTCGATGACGGCCTTGGCCTGGGCCGTATAGTTATGGAAGTAGACCGGCGTGCCGAAGATAATGGCATCGGCTTCCTTCATCATTATGTAAAGGGGCTGCATATCGTCCTTTATTTTACATTTGCCGGTCTCAAAGCAGCTGTGACAACCGTCGCAGCCGGCGATATTTTTATCGTGGACGAGGAAGATATCCGTCTCCGCACCCGCCTCGCGGGCAGCGGCCAGCGCCTCCTCTACCATAATCTCGGTATTGCCGCCTTTACGTGGACTGCCGACGATGCCTAGAACCTTCATTGAGAGCCTCCTCCGGGTGGGATCTTTAAAGTGGGCTCGGTAGGGTTCGAACCTACGACCAACCGGTTATGAGCCGGCCGCTCTGCCGCTGAGCTACGAGCCCGTGTATCTCACCTATTTTACCCTGACGTGTATTCAATATCAAGGTGAATAAGTGAGTTTGAATTAGATACGGAATAATAGTAAGATGTTAGGGATTCTTGAGGACCGAGGAGTTCATCGCTGCCATGCCGGACTGGGAGCTTACCGCCACGACCATCTACTGCGACGCCGTCGACGACGAGGTGACTTTCCTGGTTTCCGGTGATGGCTCGGCCCGGTGCACCGGTCTCCGCAAGTACCTCAAGCCCGGCCGCGAGACCGCCCGCGAGATGAGGCAGCGGGGCAAACAAAAAGGCAGGCGGCTGGCCTGCGACGGCGAGACCTGCCGACGCATCGTGGAGTACCGAGATACCATTCTGGATACAAAGAAATGACGGCTACGGAGAAAGCTAAACCGGCCCCGGCCAGCGCCAATCGCACCCGCATCGAGATAGAAAATCTCTCCCTCTCCTTCGGGGGCGTCAGGTCGCTCGTTGATATCAATGTGACCGTCCGCGACCGTGAGATACTGGCCATCATCGGGCCCAACGGCGCCGGCAAGACCTGCCTGCTGAACTGCATTAACGGCTTCTACAAGCCCCAGAGCGGCGAAATCCGCTTCGACGGGAAGCGTATCACCCGCATCCGCCCCGATAAAGCCGCCCGGATGGGCCTGGCGCGCACCTTCCAGAACATCGAGCTCTACACCGGCCTGAGCACCCTGGACAACATCATGGCGGCGCGCCACGTGCTTATGAAGCAGAACGTGCTGGCCAGCGCCCTCTATTTCCTCTGGGCGCATAAAGAGGAAATCACCCATCGCAAGACGGTGGAGGATATCATCGACTTTCTGGAGATAGAGTCCATCCGCAAGAAGACGGTGGGCATGCTCCCCTACGGGATGCGTAAGCGGGTCGAGCTGGGGCGTGCCCTGGCCCTGGAGCCGAAGGTCCTGCTGCTGGACGAGCCGATGGCGGGCATGAACCTGGAGGAGAAGGAGGACATCGCCCGCTTTATCATCGATATTTTCGAGGGCCAGGGGGCCACCTACCCGGATACCCCGGTGCTCCGCGACGGCGTGAGCTGCATCGTCCTGGTGGAGCACGACATGGGCGTGGTCATGGACATCGCCGACCGCATCGTGGTGCTGGACTTCGGCCG
>DAOUEH010000127.1:0-3051 GCA_034430635.1 Dehalococcoidales bacterium
TGCGGTAGTCGTGAAGATGCACCAGGTCGAACCGGCGCATTTCGCCTCTTACCGCCGCGATAGTGCCGGGGGAGGCGAAGATATGGTGATGGTAGGCCAGCCAGTTGCTGATATTGCGGAAACGCCGGATTTCGATGCCGTCGACGGTCTCGCGCCCGGCGGCGATGCGGTGGGCGGCATCGAGGGTATCGGTGGTGAAGACGGTGATTTCGTGCCCCCGCGCCGCCAGGGCCTGGCATAGCCCGTAGGCATTGCGGGCGACCCCGCCGTAGGCCCACGCCGGGTAGAAGTAGCTGACCACATGCAGGATTTTCATTTATGGAGATGTCCCAGGAGAATCCGGGCCACTTTATCGGAGACGTTGTCGTCCAGGTATTCCGGCGGGGGCTGCCAGTCGCGCCCCTTACCGAGGGCGACCCCGACCGCCTTGAGGACGGCCGCTACCTCGACACCGGCGATGATGTTCGAGCCGCAGTCGACCGTCTCGGGGCGCTCGGTGACGTCACGGATGGTGACGTTGGGCACCTTGAAGATGCAGCACTCCTCCTGGACGGTGCCGCTGTCGCTGAGGACGCACCCGGCGTTTTTCTCCAGGTGGATAAAATCGAAAAAGCCGAAGGGCTCCATGAAGCGGATTGCCTTGTTCTTGACGGTAATGCCGAACCGCTGCATCCTGTCCCGGGTGCGTGGGTGGAGGCTGCAGACGACCGGCTGGCCGTATTTTTTATTAATTTCATCCAGCGCCGTAAGCGCGCTCCTCAGGCGGGCCTCGTCATCCACGTTCTCGGCGCGGTGCATGGTGACCAGGAAGTATTGCCCGGCTTCGATGCCCAGTTTATCCAGCACACCGGAGGCCGCTATCTCCTTATCGAAGTGCCTTATAACCTCGTAGATGGGGTTCCCCGTCACCTGGATACGCTCTTCGGGGATACCCTCCTTAAGCAGGTTGGCGCGGCTGCGCCCGGTATAGGGCAGTAGCACGTTGGAGACGTGGTCGATGATGCGGCGGTTGACCTCCTCGGGCACGCGGTCGTCGTAGGCGCGGTTGCCCGCCTCCATGTGGTAGACGGGTATGCCCAGCCGCGCCGCCATGACGGCGGCCAGCGAGGAGTTGGTATCGCCGAGGACGAGGAACTTCTCCGGCTTCTCCTCGAGCATGATACGCTCGCTCCCGGCCAGGATGGTGCCCATCTGCTCCCCGAAGCTCCCCCGCGCCCCCAGGTAGTGGTCGGGCTGGCGCACGCCCAGCTCCCGGAAGAAGAGCCCGTCCAGGTTGTCGTCGTAGTTCTGGCCGGTATGCACCAGCACCTGCCGGCAGAGGCCGTCCAGCCGGGGGATGATAAGGCTGAGGCGGATTATCTCCGGGCGGGTGCCCAGAATCGTCATTATCTTCACCGGTATACCTCCCTCATCCAGAGTCCGGTCGTCTTCAAAGTTCGAGCAGGCGCGGCCGGAAAGCGGCCAGCTCGGCGACCATCGCCGCCACTGCCGGGGGCTGCTTATATCCCGCCGCCTCCCAGAGCCGGCGGTTGAGGGCCTCGTTTTCGGTGGCGAGCGTCCGGTTCACCGCCGCCGCGGCCGCGGCGGGCTCGATTCGGATGTCCTCCCGCCCGAAGGACCGCCCCAGCAAACGCAATAGCTCGTATTTGCTGACCTCGTCGGCGGGGACGATATGCTGGAGGTGCGGCAGCTCAATATTGGCCGTTATGATACCATGACATAATTTGGCGAAGTGCAGCGTGGTGACGCCGTTCCAGAGGTGGTTGGTATACCCGCTGACGCCGGCACCGGCGGGCTGGCCGAGGAACCAGTCGACGAGGAACTTGTGCTCCTTCGGCTCGCGGGCGATGATGGAGCCGCGCAGGTGGTGGACGGCGGGCGAGACCACCTCGCCCAGGCTCTTGGTCTGGCCGTAGGCGTCCGGTGCGTCGTGCGGGTCGCTCTCCTTGTACGCACCTCGCCGGCCGGAGTAGACGCAGTCGGTAGCAATCTGGATGACCCTGGCGCGGCCCTTTTCGGCTTTACGGGCCAGGTGATAGGGCAGGAGGGCGTTGATGCGCACCGCCCGCGCCACCTCGTCGGGGTTGTCGTCGCGGATGAGGGGCTTGGTGATGCCGATGGCGTTGACGACCCAGCCAAAGCCCTCGATGACGCCCAGGGCCTTGTCCAGGTCGGGGGCGTCGGCGTCGAAAAGCCGCCAGTCGACCTCGGGCAGGCGCTCCCGCAGCCGCCCGGCCAGTTTCTCGTCCCTGACCGTGGCCGCCACCTTCAGGCCGGGGACGCGGCCGAGCCAGTCGGCGCACATCGAGCCCAGCATCCCCGAGCCGCCCAGGATAATGACCGTCTCCGGCATGGCGAGCAGCTCCCTCCGGGTTATTTTACCTGCCAGATATCCCAGTAGCGGGCATCGTAGCGGATATCGTCCTCAAGCGACTCCTCCAGCGTGGCGGTGGAGAAAAAGACGGCGAGCGTATCCGCCGCCAGCGACATGAAGCCGTTGGCATACCCCGCCGGGATAGCGACGACGGCGGGGCGGACGGCCTCCAGGACGAAGCGGTGCACGGGACTCTCCGGCGAGGGCCTTTCCCAGTTATCGATTTTAACCGCCCCCACCAGGGCCGAGCCCCGCACCACAGTAACGTACTTGGCCTCGCGGCGGTGGGCGTGCCAGGCGCGGACGGCCCCCACCCGGTGGCTGGCGACGGTATAGAAGCGTCTGACGCCGCGGAAATCGAAGTCATTGACGAAGCTCACCACGCCGCGTTCGTCAACGGCCTTGCCCCCTTCGATGAGCCGCACTGCGTCGGGCTGGTTGGCTGCGGCCGTCATATCAACCCCTCACGTGCTCGTTGGTGATGGCCAGGAACTTCTGGTTGGTATAGCGCGGGTTTTCCGGGTCCTTGAGCCGCCCGGACTCGAGCAGCTCTTTGATTTCCACGATGCCGTCGTTAATCGTCAGGGCGGGGCGAAAGCCCAGCGTCTTGACGGCCCTGTCGCTGGTCACCCGGTAGTTGCGGGTGTCCTCGAACTCGCGCGGCACCCGCTCCACGG
>DAOUEH010000128.1:0-6959 GCA_034430635.1 Dehalococcoidales bacterium
GCGTCGCCGGGAGCGTGGCGGCCCCCACCGCCGGGCTGCACTTCACGCCGGGGCTGCTCGAAGAAATCGAGGGGATGGGTGTCAAGTGCCTCTTCGTGACCCTGCACGTGGGGCTGGATACCTTCCGCCCCGTCAAGGAGGAAGACCCCAGGAAGCATGCCATCTACCGGGAGTACGGCGTGCTGGATAATGATGTCGCCAACGAGCTCAGCCGCGCCCGGCGGGAGGGTCGGCGCATCATCTGCGTCGGCACCACGGCGGTGCGGCTCATGGAGCAGGCGGCGCTGGCAAGCAATAGCCCCGGCATCGGGGCGTTCCAGGGCTGGGCCGACCTCTTCATCCTGCCGGGGCACCGCTTCCGGATGGTCGATGCCGTGGTCACCAACTTTCACCTGCCTCGCTCCACCCTGCTGATGCTGGTGAGTGCCTTCGGCGGCCGGGAGCTAATCTCCAGGGCCTACGGCGAGGCCATCGCCCGGCGCTACCGCTTCTACAGCTTCGGCGACGCCATGCTGGTGCTATAAGCTACGTACGTAGCATTTAGCCGGCTATACCGCTATAATAGAACACGTACGATGACTTCTATCCACACGGACAAGAACAGCTTCTGGCACGCCCTCTTCGCGGCCGACTCCATCGCCGTTATCGGCGCCAAGGACGTCGTCGGCTCCTGGGGGTACGACGCCATGAGGGCCCTCCTCGACTCGGCCAAGGCCAGTCCCAAGCGGCGGATTTACGCCGTCAATCCCAATATCCGGAAGGTGCTGGGAGTCACCGCCTACGCCAGCGTCCTGGACATACCCGGCCCGCTGGAGCTGGCCATCGTCGTGGTGCCGGCGCCTGTCGTGCCCCAGGTGCTCCGCCAGTGCGCCGAGAAGGGCGTGCGCGGGGCGGTCATCGTCTCCGCCGGTTTCAGCGAGGTGGACGGGGACGGCGCCCGGCTGGAGGCCGAGGTATGTGAAATCGCCCGGCGGGGCGGGGTACGCTTCATCGGCCCCAACTGCGTCGGCCACGGCGACCGTCACTCCGGGGTCTACAGCGCCGTCGTCGCCAGCTGGATAAAGCCCGGCCGGATGGCCCTCCTCAGCCAGAGCGGCACCCTGGGGGCCAGCATCATCCAGAACGCCGCCGGGCTGGGCATCGGGCTCTCCAAGTTCGTCAGCACCGGCAACGAGGCCGACCTCCACCTCGAAGACTACCTGGAGCACCTGGCGGGAGATAAGGATACGGGCATCATCGCGCTTTACATCGAGGGGTTGCGCGAGGGACGCCGCTTTTTCAACCTGGCCAAAGAGATTACCCTGAAGAAGCCCATCGTCGCCATGAAGTCCGGGGCCACCGGCGGCTCGGGACGGGCGGCTAGGTCGCATACCGGGGCCCTGGCCGGTGTCGATACCGTCTATACCGCCGCCTTTCGTCAGGCCGGCGTCATCCGCACCGAGGACGAGGAAGAGCTCTGCGACACGGTGCTGGCCCTCCTCTGCCAGCCCCTCCCCCGGGGCAACCGCATCGCCATCCTCACCATGGGCGGCGGCTTCGGAGTGGTGGCCAGCGAAATCTGTGAGAAGGAAGGGCTGGAAATAGTGCGTCTCTCGCCCCGGACCCTGAAAAAGCTCGACGACGTGCTGCCGCCGCGCTGGTCGCACGCCAACCCCGTCGACCTGGTCGGCATCCGCCCCTCGGCGGGGGACGATACCGTGGTGTCCTGCTTCCGCTTTCTCATGGAAGACGAGAATGTCGACGGGGTTATTTCTTTCCTGCCGCCGATGGTGGGTGCCCAGGGCGGCATCGGCAACTTCAACCCGGAGGACTTCCGCGCTGCGCAGGTAGAGAACCAGAAGGTCCTCAGCGACCTGAGCCGGCAGCTGAGACAGTACGACAAACCCCTCTACATGGTCACCCGGTTCCCGGTAAGCAGCCCGCGGGGTGCTACCGAGGCGTCTTTCCGGGTGGAGGATACCATCCCAGAGTACGGGCATCCCCGCCGCGCCGCCCGGGTGATGCGCTACCTGGCCTGGTACCGCCGCTACGGCGAGACGAGGAAGAAGTGAGGACGCCGATGCCGAAAAAGAACCAGCCGGAACCGGCGATAATGCTCGATGAAGTGGCCGCCAAACAAATGCTGGCGAAAGCGGGGATACCCGTTGTCGCCACGAAACTGGCCCGTACGCGGCGGGAGGCCGCCGCCGCGAGCCGCGAAATCGGCTTCCCGGTGGTGCTCAAGATAGTCTCGCCGGATATCGTCCACAAGAGCGATATCGGCGGGGTAAAGGTGGGGCTGGCCAATCTCACCCGGGTCAGCCGGGCCTACGGCGAGATAATGGCCGCCGTCAGGGAGAGGCAGCCCGGGGCCCGCATCGAGGGCGTCTCGGTGCAGGCGATGGCCCGCCCCGGCATCGAGGTCATCATCGGCATGAACCGGGACGACCAGTTCGGGCCGGTGCTCATGTTCGGGCTGGGCGGCACGCTGGTGGAGGTCTACCGCGATGTTGCCTTCCGGCTCGTCCCCGTGACGCGCCAGGACGCCGCCGAGATGATAAGAGAGATTAAGGGCTACACGCTGCTTACCGGCTACCGCGGCCGGCCGCCGGCGGACATACCCTGCCTGGAAAAGCTGCTGGTGAAAATCTCCGGCTTCATCGAAGAGAACCCCCGGATTAAAGAGCTGGACATCAATCCCCTCTTCGCCTACCCCGATGGCGCCGTGGCGGCCGACGCCCGCATCCTCCTGGATGCCGCGCCCTAGTCCGATGCCTACAAAAGTCTTTGCGCCGTGATGGCGGCGATGGCGCCGTCGCCGACCGCCGTGACCACCTGCCGCGGCGAGCCGCTGCGTATATCCCCGGCCGCCAGCACGCCGGGCACCTCTGTCTCCATCCGCGCGTTGACGATGATTTGCCCCTGTTCGCCCAGCGGCACGACGCCCTCCAGATAGTCCGTCATCGGCTCCAGGCCGACGTGCACCAGCACGCCGTCCACCTTCAGCGTCTCCGTCTTGCCCGCCGCACCGGCCAGCTCGATGGCCTCGACCCTGTCGCCGCCGGTTATTGCTTTAACCTTTACGCCGCAGCGCACCTCTATTTTGGCGTCGGCGGCCAGCCGGTCACAGAGGACGGCGGTGGCCGTCAGGGCGGGCATGGCCTCGATGAGAATCACTTTCGCCGCTATTTTAGCCATGTAGAGGGCCTCGGTCACACCGGCGTCGCCCCCGCCGCATACCGCCACTACCTTACCGGCGTAGTGGCCGCCGTCGCAGAAGGCGCACTCGAAGACGCCCTTACCCGCCAGCTCCGCCTCGCCGGGCACGCCCAGTTTTTTATTCTTCGAGCCCCCGGCGAAGATGACGATATTGGTGGTGTAGCCCTCGCCGCGGGCGCAGCCCACCCAGCGTGTGCCGGAGAACACCTCCAACCCGGTGACCTCGGCCGCCTCCATCCGCAGGCCATATTTCCCGGCCTGACTCACCATCTCCGCGGCCAGCCGGGCGCCGCCGATGCCGGCGGCGAAGCCGGGGTAGTTCTCAATCGTGGCGACGTTGCGGATATAGCCGCCGGGGGTGTCCTTGTCCAGCAGGAGCACGCGGCGTTTGGCTCGGGCCAGGTACAGCCCGGCCGTAAGCCCCGCCGGCCCCCCGCCGACGATGACGGCGTCCCAGTCGAACATGGTAAGGCTCCTTTGATAGAAATCCCGGACAGTCTCAGCATAGCAAACGGCTTGATTACGGTCAATTTCACGGGGTTTATTATCTGACTTTACCTCACCCCCTGTATCCCCCTTCCCCATGCCACCCGTTGGATTTTTATCCCACCCAACCCGCCCTCGGTGCAGCGGCTGATGACAGGGGCGGGCCGGGTGGGAAAGACAAACTCGGAGGGGCAGGGGATGATGCCAAGCCACACAGGTGGTATAATAAAAGATAGAGATTGACGATGTCCGATATTGACCTAGAGAAATACGCCAGCTGCCCCATCGGCCCGCCGGCCTGGCATTACCGGTGCCAGGAATGCGGCCGGGAGTTCGATATGCCCGCCCCCAGCGGCCCCCGCGAGGAAAAGGAGCGCGCCTGCCCCGGCTGCGGGACAAAAAAAATCGCCGTTACTAACGTGGGCAAGGCCGAGGCCTGCCCGCCGGGCGGCTGATAACAAGATAAAAAGGCCGTGAGCCTGAGACCCCCCTCCCCGTCGGTGTTATCTATTCCCACCCAACCGCCCTCATCATCCTCTGCTTAGCCCTTAGTCTTCCCTACCCCACCCGCTATTCATCACACCGCCCCAATCAGGTCTGCCATCCCCAGGGCCGCCAGCGTGGCCGCGGTGGGCAGGCCGGTCGTCTCTGCCCAGCCCCGCAGCCGGTAGTACTCCTTGAGCATGGCGGTGTATTTATCCCTGTCCAGCCGGTTGCCGGTGGCGTCGAGGCCGCGGCCGCCGGGGCCGGGCATGAGCATCGTACCGCCGTGGATGCTGGCGCGCAGGGGCTCGGTGAAGTTAAAGTCCGGGGGGTAGTCGTCCCCGGGGATGCGGTGCCCCTCCCGCACCATGATGAGACGCTGCATATTGAAAATGCGCTCGGCGTAGGCGGCCAGCTCCGCGGCCGGGATGCCGGTCACCGCCGTAAAGATTTCGCCTTCCAGCGCCGGGTCGCCCACGCAGCCGGGGGCGCTCAGCGAGTAGGTAATGGGCCAGACGAAATCGCACAGCCCCAGGCTGTCGCGCAGGTAGGTGCGGTTCTGGATGTTGCGGGCCGCCACGGCCTTGCCTTCGTAGGTCGTCTGGTCGGCGGCGACCTCGCCGCCCCAGAAGGCCGCCGCGATTTTACAGTAGACCTCCGGCGAGACGGGCGACGAGGCGGGGTCGTCCTGGTGCATGCTCCAGGGGATGTTGACGTAGCCCATCTCATGAACGCCGATGGGGTGCATGCGGTTCTCGAAGGCATAGAGGAGGGCATGCGGGATGAAGACCCGCGGCGGTACGCCGTCCTGCTGGCCGATGGGGGCGATGCTGGGGAAATACTCGGCCCGGGCCCGGGGCGATACCTTCTCCTGCGCCCGTACCATGCCCTCGGCCAGGATATCGCCGAAGCCCTCGCGGTGGGCTATCATCGCCAGCAGCTTTTCCAGGAACTCCCGCGTGCCGATTTTGGAGAGGGGCAGGCCGGTCTCGGCCTCGGTAAGCGCCCCGGAGCGGTGGCAGGCATAGAGCCAGTCCACCATGCCCTGCAGCTCGAAGGTGCCGATGGAGTAGTCGTTAGCCAGGGTGGGGGCGTCGAACAGTGTCTTCAGGGGCTCGTCGTCGCGCCCGAAAGTCCAGGGGAGATAATACTCCATGGCCTGGCAGCCGCGCAGGCCCTGAAGCTCGGGGTCTTGGCCGAAGCGGTAGATATACTTGGAGCAGGTGAGCCCGCACTGGTAGCAGTGCCTCTGCCCCAGCGCCTCCAGCACGTGGCCGTGATTGGTGCCGTCGATGCGGGGCGTGATGGCCAGACTCTCGGTATTTTTGATTTTCAGGGTGTAGCGGTTGAGCTCCTTGAGACGGGCCGGGTTGGCTGCGGTGGGGCGTCCCGTCCCCCGGACGACAATGGCCTTGAGGTTTTTAGCGGCCATGACCGCCCCGAAACCGGCGGTGACGGTGGCCTGCTGCGAGCCGAAGAGGACGGCGGTGCGCACCCGGTTCTCCCCGGCGACGCCGGTGGTGACGAAACGCATCTTATCGCCGTGGGCCTCCCGGAGCAGCTCCTCGACACGGTAGGCGTTTTGCCCCCAGAGCCAGGCGGCGTCGCGGAGCTCGGCGTGGCTATTATCGATGACGAGGTAAACGGGGCTGGCGGCGCGCCCGTCGATGACGATGCCGTCCCAGCCGGCCCGCTTGATTTCGGCGGGGAGGAAGCCGCCCATACTGCCGTAGCAGTAGCGCTCCGGGTAGGCCATGGGCGATTTGCCGGAGACCGACATACGGGCACACCCCTGGGCGCCGGTGGCCAGCAGCGGGCCGGTCATGAAGATGAGGCGGTTGCCCGGGTCGAAGGCTCCGACCTCCGGGCCTACCTTCTCCCAGTAGAGCCGGGAGGCCAGCCCCCGCCCCCCTAAATATTTAGCGGCGTACGGTTGGGTGGGTATTTCGCTTATCCTGGAGCCGGTCAAATCTACGTGAAGTATCTTACCCATCCAGCCGTGCCGGGGCTCGCTCGATTCGGTCACGTTTCCAGTTTAGCAGGGAAGGCAGGCCAATACCAAATGGCGGAGGTGATTTCACCCCTCCCAGACCACCTCCCCGCCGACTATCGTCATCTCTACCTTGATGTCCTTGATGCGCTCCGTGGGGCAGGCGGTGGGGTCTTCGCTCAGGAGCACCAGGTCGGCCAGCCTGCCCGGCGCAATGGAGCCCTTGACAACCTCCTCGAAGGAGGCGTAAGCCGCACCGGCGGTATAGAGCCCCAGCGCCGGCGACGGTTTAACGGCCTCCTCCGGCGAGAGGAGCTGGCCGGAGGCCGCCCGCCGCGTCACCGCCGCGTAAATCCCGACCAGCGGGTCGAGCGGGGCCACCGGGGCGTCGGAGCTGGCGGCCACCACCACGCCCGCCTCCAGGGGCGACCGGATGCGGTAGAGCCAGGGGAGCTGGCCGGACGCCACCGTTGCCAGGTAGCGCTCCCCGCTGTAGTGGATGAAGGGTGGCTGGGTGACGATAACCGCCTCCAGCTTGCGGATGCGCTCCAGGAGCGGCGTCGGGCACTCGCTGGCATGCTCGATGCGGGGCCGCCTGCCGCGCAGTGACGCGTGTCCGGCGACGTACTCCAGCGCCGCGACGGCCGCCGCGACCTCTCTTTCCGCCACGGCGTGAAAGGCCAGCTGAAAGCCGGCCCGGTGGCATTCAAGGGCCAGCCGGTTCAAATCATCTTGGTCATTATCTCTCTCCGGCACGATTTTCACCGCGCCGAGTCTAAGATTGGCGTCGCCGGAGCCCGTC
>DAOUEH010000129.1:0-9424 GCA_034430635.1 Dehalococcoidales bacterium
GCCCCGGCGATGGCCGCCTCCCTGGCCGCCGGGAGACCCTGGCTGAGGCGCCAGGCGGCCTGATAGGTGGCGAACCGGGCGCCGTCGACATCAACGAGCATATCGGCGCAGCGGTGCTGGACGGCCTGAAACGCCCCGATGGGGTGGCCGAAGGCCATCCGCTCCCTGGCGTACTCCAGCGTCATGTCCAGGGCCTGCTGGGCCAGCCCCACCATCTCGGCGCAGCGGGCGATATTAGCTTTTTGCAGCACCGACTCGATATGAGGCCAGCCGCCGCCGATTTCACCGAGCACGTCGCTGCGGGGGACGCGCACGTCGTCGCAGGCGACCCGGCACAGCTTCTCGCCGGATATTGTCCTGAGGGGCTCGATGTCAAGCCCCACCATGTTGATGTCCACGATGACCAGTGTAATGCCCTGCCCGTCCTTGGTTGATTCATCAGTGCGGGCGGCGGTTATGATATAGTCGGCCACGCGGGCGTCGGGGACGAACAGTTTGGTGCCGGTCAGGGACAGCTCGTCGTCGTAGACGGCGGCGGTAAGCTGTATGCCCTCCGGCGTATAGCTGGCGGTCGTCTCGGCCAGGGCCAGCGTGACGATACTCTTGCCCTCGGCTATCTTGGTGAGGTATTCCTTCTTCTGGGCCTCGCTGCCCGCTTCTACGATGGTCGATGCCCCCAGGACGGTGGTGGCGAAATAGGGCCCCAGGAAGCAGGCCCGCCCCATCTCCTCCAGCACCACCACCAGGTCGAGGAAGTCCCCCACCCCACCGTACGCCTCCGGGATGCCCAGCCCCATCAGGCTCATCTCCGCCATCTCCCGCCAGAGCTCCGGGGTATAGCCCCGCTCGTCCGCCGCCATGGCCCGCAGGGTCCTATCGGGGTACTCGTCGGTGAGGAACTCCCGGGCCAGGGAGCGCATCATCTGCTGCTGTTCGCTAAGGGCGAAATCCAATAAAATACCTCCGTTATGTCAACGAAGCCGCGGCAGGCCCAGCCCCCGCTGGGCAATCACGTCGCGGTCTATCTCCGACGTGCCCTGCTCCAGCGAGAAGGCGAAGGAGCGCAGGTAGCAGGAGGGTATCCTCCCGTCCCAGGGGGCCAGCGGGGAGCCCTCGGCCAGCTGCCCGTACGGGCCCAGCATCTCCAGGCCGAAGGCGGCCACGCGCTGCTGCAGCTCGAAGCCGTACATCTTGCTCATGGCCGACTCGTGGTTTGGCACCATCCCCCGGCTCTGCATCCAGGTAACGCGGTAGTGGAGCAGTCTGGCGACCTCGCAGTCGGCGGCAAGCCCGGCCAGGCGGTGGGAAAGCACCGGGGTAAGCAGATTATAGGCCCGGCCGTACCCGGACAGGTCGGTAAGGTACGTTGCGGCGATGGCGTAGGCCGGGTCGGCGGTGCGCTCGTAATCGAGGAGGGACATCACCATGTAAAAGCCCCGGTTCAGGCCCCCGACGATGTTCGCCTCCGGGATGCGCACGTCGTCGAAGAATACCTCGTTGAACTCGTGGTGCCCGGCCATGTTGACTATGGGATTGACGGTAATGCCCGGCGTCTTCATGTCCAGCAGGAAAAAGGTCAGGCCGCGGTAGGCGGGGCTCGCCTCGCGGTCGGTGCGGACCACCAGGGCGTTCCAGTCGGCGAAGTGGGCGTTGGTCGTCCAGATTTTCTGCCCGTTGACGACGTAGCTACCGCCGTCCTTCCTGGCGAAGACCTCGATGGCCGCCAGGTCGGAGCCGTGACCCGGCTCGCTGAGGGTCTCGCACCACATGACCTTGCCGGAGGCGATGCCCGGCAGGTGGCGTTTTTTCTGCGCGTCGCTGCCCTTGAGCAGCAGGGCCGGCGCCACGATGCCGGCGCCGATGGAGTCGTAGCCGGGGGCGTGGTAGCGGGCCAGCTCCTCGCGGAGGATGAGGCGGAAAAACGGCGAGGCGTCCTGGCCGCCGTACTCTTCGGGCCAGTGCCTGGAAAGCCAGCCCCGCTCCCCCAGCCGCTCGGCCATGGCCCGGTGCACGGCTATCCAGCCCGGCTGGCTGGACATATCGAAGAAGGTTACCCGCTTCTCGCGGTAGGCCCGCGGGGCCTCCTTCTCCAGGAAGGCGGCTACATCCTTACGGAAGGCCTCTTCTTCAGGGCTGAAGGCGAAGTCCAAATCAGTCTCCTGCTTCAAGGAGATTTCTTTATACCGCTCACCCTTCGACAAGCTCAGGATGAGCGCTCATGGTGAGTTCTTTTTACCCGCTCATGGTGAGCCCGTCGAACCATGAGCCGATGATACCACAAGGCTACCCTATTTCCCGCTGAACTTAGGGGAGCGCCGGTAGTTCATGGCGGTGAGACCTTCGTTGAGGTCTTCGGTCAGGGCGATGTCGCCGGAGATGGCCGCCTCCAGGTACAGCCCCGTGCGCTGGTCGGCCTGGGCGCCGTAGTAAAGCAGTCCCTTGGCCAGCTTCTGGGCCAGCGGCGCCCCGCCGGCGAGCCTGGCGGCGGTCTCGCCGACCAGTTCGTCGAATTTGTCCGGCGCGGCGGTAAAGTGGACGATGCCCCACTCCAAGGCCTTGTCCGCCGCCACCGCGTCGCCCAGTAATATCATCTCCTTGGCACGCGCCCAGCCGATGAGCCGGCCCAGCCGCTGCGTGGCCCCCGCCCCCGGCAGGAGGCCCAGCGTAATCTCGGGCAGGCGTACGATGGCCCTGGCGTTCATGATGCGGATATCGCAGGCCAGCGCCAGCTCCAGCCCGCCGCCCATGGCCGGGCCGTTGATGGCGGCGATGACCGGCTTGGGGTAGGTCTCGATGCGGGTGAAGACCTCGTGGGGGGCCTCGGAGAAGTTGAAGGCATCGTCCACCTGGCCGCTGGCGAAGGCCGAGACGTCGGCGCCGCCGCAGAAGTTGGCCCCGGCCCCGGTGATGACGATGCACTGCACCCCGGCATCCTTCTCCAGCTCACCGAGGGCCTTGTTCAGCTCGGTCATGAAGTCGGCGTTGAAGGCATTGGCGCGGTTGGGGCGGTTTAAAATCAGTTTGGCGACCCTGGTCTTCTCGTCTATCTCCAGCCTGACGAACTCGTACTCGCCGGGGCCGTAGGCGTAGAATCCTTCCCCGGTCTGGCGGCCCAGCTTGCCCTGCTTGACGAGCTTGGTAAGCACCGAGGATGCCTTGTACCTGTCCTCTTTGTTATAGGTGTTATAGAGCCGGTCGAGCTCGGCGGCAATTTTATCCAGCCCGGTAGAGTCGGCCATGCGCAGGATGCCGCGCGGGTAGTTGAGCCCCAGCAGCACGGCGGTATCGATTTCCTCGCGGGTGGTGGCCCCTATCTCGATGAGCTTGGCGGCCTCGTTGACGGCGGTGGCCAGCACGCGGATGGGGTCGAAGGCGACGCCGGCGTTCATGGGTATCTCGTTGGTCTTGCCCTCGCTCCAGTCGTAATAGCCTTTACCGGTCTTTTTGCCGTAGTGGCCCTCTTTGAAGAGCCTGGCCAGTATCGGGGCAGGGCCGTAGCTCTTACCCATCGTCTCGCCGAAGTACTCCATGACGTGGAACTGGGTATCGATGGAGCCGCCGCCCAGGGCGTCCTGCAGCTCCAGCATGCCCATCGGCATCCCCAGCTTGTACTTGATGGCCGAGTCCACCTCGAAGGGGGTTCTGGCCTCGCCCTGCGCCAGCGCCCAGTCGGCCTCGTTGGACATGTTGCAGAAGATGCGGTTGGCCACGAAGCCGGGGACGTCCTTGACGTGGACGACGGCGCGCCCCATGGCGATGGCGGCCTGCTCGGCCAGGTCGATGGCCTCTTTACTGGTGTTTTCCCCGCGGACGATTTCCAGCAGGGTCATGCGATGCGGCGGATTGAAATAGTGCGTGCCGACTACCATCTCCGGCCGCTTGGCCGCCTGCGACATCTCGGCGATGCTCAGCGAGGAGGTGTTGGTGGCGAAGACGCAGTCGGCGGGGCAGAGCGCGGTGACTTCCTTGAGGACGCTCTTCTTGAGGTCCATGATTTCGGGGACGGCCTCGATGACGATATCGGCGTCCTTGACGGCCTCCTTGATATCGACGAGGAAGGTCATCCGTCTCATGTACTCTTGCTTGGCTTCTTCCTTGAGACGGCCGCGGCTGATGCGGCGGTCGTAGTTGCTCTCGATGGTTTCGCGGCCCTTCTCCAGGAACTTCTCCTCGATATCGCGGACTTTTACGTCGTAGCCGGCCTCGGCGGCCAGGGCGGCTATCTGCGCCCCCATGCCACCGGCCCCGAGTACGGCGACGTTCTTAATCTTCTTCATCGTTCCATCCCCTTTTCAGTCGATTGGCTTTTTAATGAGTCCTGTTATCTCGCTCATCCTGAGCCTGTCGAACCACGAGAAGCTCACCATTCAGGAATCTCGCCCTTCGACAAGCTCGGGGCGAGCGGAACAGGATTTTCTTTTATTTCTTCAGGGGCTCGAAGGCGTAGAAGACGCGCGGGCACTCCTTGACGTCGCGCTTTATCTCCATGGGGTGCGCCGGTACGTCGAAGGTGACGAACTTCACCTCGTCGCCCTCTTTAAGCTCGCCTTCCTTGCAGTTGATGATGCGCCCCAGCAGGTGCTTGAGGGGCGTGCCCTCGCCGAAGGTAAGCCAGGCGAGGATGAGCGGCGGCGGGAAGCCGAGGGGCGCCCCGGCCTGGGTCTCCGTAAGGGCGACGACTTTGGCCTTCTGGGGCAGGTCGACCCACTCCAGCTTCTCCGACCAGCACTTGGGGCAGATTACCTGCGGCGGGAACATAGTGTGGCCGCAGTCCTGGCACTTGGTGGTGGTGAAGCGCCCTTCCCGCAGGTGGTCGTAGAACGGGTAGATGCGGTTGAGCTCCTGGCCCTCGAACGGCCATATGTCCATCTCGGAGACGTAGGTGCCTTCCAGGTGCGGCGTCCCGACGATGTTAGCATTTTCGTAATCGGACATTTTATTCTCCTTATCGAAAACTAGCCTGCGATTTTCAGTCGACCGGCTCCCGGCCGTAGATGACGACGGTATGCTGGGCGCAGGTCCCGCTGAGGTTATGGGTCAGGCCGAACTTGGCGTCCTTGACCTGGTGGAGGGCGCGGCCCTGGAGCTGCTTGCATATCTCGATGGCCTGGCGCGCCCCGGAGGCCCCGAAGGGGTGCCCGTAGACGAGCAGGCCGCCGTCGGTATTGGTGGGTATGGCGCCGTCGACGCCGATGGCCCCGGAGGCCACGAAGGGGCCGCCCTCGCCCTTCTGGCAGAAACCGAGCTCCTCCAGCTCGATAATCTCGGAGATGGTGAAGCAGTCGTGGGTCTGGGCGACGTCGATATCCTTGGGGGTCAGCTTGGCGTTCTTGAAGGCCGTCTCCCCGGCTATCTTGAGGTGGGGCCATTCGGCCAGGGTATCGCCGGGCCAGCCGGCGGACATCGAGTGGGTGGCGTGCTGGCCGGTGCCGCGCAGGTAGACCAGCGGCCGGTCGGTCATGGCCCTGGCACGCTCTTCCGAGGCGACGATGATGGCCGAGGCCCCGTCGGAGAGGGGACAGCAGTCGTAGAGGCCGAAGGGGTCGGCGATAATGCGCGCCTCCAGGGCCTCTTTCATCGTCAGCGTCCGGCCGCCGAAGTGCCCCTTGGGGCTGTCCGTGCCGTAGTTATAGTTGGCCACGGAGACATGCGCCATCTGCTCCTTGGTGGTGCCGTATTTCTTCATGTGCATGCGGGCAATCATGGCGAAGAAGGGCGGCGGCACCCCCAGCCCCATGGCGGAGTCCCAGTCGTGGTCGTTGACGGCCAGCTGCGTGAAGTTGGTCTCCCAGCGCTGGGGCAGGTAAACCTTCTCGGCGCCGGTTATCAGGATGACATCGGCGATGCCGCTCTCCACCAGCCCCTTGGCGACGATGACCGCCGAGTTGGAGCCGGCGCAGAGGGTGTCCACCCGGATGCAGATGGAGGTCGGGCTCAGGCCGAGGCGGTGCACCACCAGCGGGGCGGTGTTCAGGGCGGAGGAGTGTCTCCCCGCCATGGTCGTGGCGACGATAAGGCCATCGATATCGGCGGGCTTCAGACCGGGGATGTCCTCGGCGCAGGCCACGGCCGCTTCCTGAATCATGTCCAGTATCGTGGCCTGCCGCACCCCGAACTTGCTCGTCCCCCCGCCGAAGATTACGGCGTTCTTTTTCTGTGCCATACGAATATCTCCTTTTCGCATTTGATTTTGCTCATGCCGTGCGGATGATTTGAAATGACATCTCTGATAGAACCGCCACCCATCCTGAGGAACAGTCCATTCTTATAATATCAGAAAAAGCTTGTGCAGGTAAAGGGGAAGGGTCAGGAAAACTTACTCCCCCGTCGCGGCCTGTGCTATAATTTTACCAAGCAGCTCAAGCCGGGGGAAGCCGATGTTCACCCACCTCCACGTGCACACCGAATACAGCCTGCTCGACGGGATGTGCCGCATCACGCCGCTGATAGACCGGGCCAAAGAACTGGGGATGGAAAGCCTGGCCATCACCGACCACGGCGTCATGTACGGCGTTATCGAGTTCTACCAGGCCGCCCGGGAGGCCGGCATCAAGCCCATCATCGGCAGCGAGATATACATCGCCCCCAACGGCCGTCTCAGCCGCAACGCCGGAGATAAAAACAACTACCACCTGGTGCTGCTGGCCCGCGATAAGACCGGCTATCATAATCTGATACAACTCACCACTAAAGCCCACCTGGAGGGATTTTACTACCGGCCGAGGGTGGACAAGGAGCTTTTAGAGCAGTATAAAGACGGCCTTATCGCCCTCAGCGCCTGCCTGGCCGGCGAGATACCCCAGCTCATCCTGGGCCGCCGCTACGACGAGGCGAAGCAGGCCGCCCGCTGGTACCGGGAGACCTTCGGGGAGTTCTACCTGGAAGTCATGCGCCACCCCATCCCGGAGGCGGAGGCGGTCAATAACTACCTCGTCCAGATGAGCCACGAGCTCAAGATACCCCTGGTGGCCACCAACGATACCCATTATATAAAGAAAGAGGACGCCTCCGCCCACGACCTGCTGCTCTGCATCGGCACCAACTCCTCCATCCACGACGAGAAGCGCCTCAAGATGGCCGGGGATACGTTTTACCTGCGCAGCCCGGAGGAAATGGCCGAGCTCTTCCACGACCTCCCCGAGGCCATCGAGAACGCCGGCATTATCGCCGATAAATGCAACCTTGATTTAGAGTTCGGGCGGCTGCACCTGCCGGAAATCGCGCTGCCCGAAGGCAAGACCCCCGACGAGTACCTGGCCGACCTCTGCCACGAGAGCTTCCCGAAGTACTACCCCGACCCCACCCCGGAGATAGAGCAGCGCCTGGATTACGAGCTCGACGTCATCAGGCAGACCCAGTTCGCCAACTATTTCCTGGTCGTCTGGGACATTATCTCCTTCGTCAAAAAGCAGAAAATCCTCTTCGGCGTCCGCGGCAGCGCCGCCGCCAGCATCGTCCTCTACTGCCTGGGCATCACGCCCATCGACCCCATGAAACACGGACTGGTCTTCGAGCGTTTCCTCAACATCGAGCGCCGGGAGATGCCCGATATCGACATGGACTTCCAGGACGACCGCCGCGACGAGGTCATCGCCTACGTCTCGCAGAAGTACGGCCAGGACCACGTCGCCCAGATTATCACCTTCGGCACGCTGGGGGCGCGGGCGGCCATCCGCGACGTGGGCCGCGCCCTGGGGATGCCCTACGGCGACGTCGACCGCGTGGCGCGACTGGTGCCCGGTATGCCCGGCATGACGCTGGGTAAGGCGATGGACGAGAACCCGGAGCTTAAGGCCATCTATCAGGAAGACGACATCATCCGCAACCTGGTGAATACCGCCCGGCGTGTCGAGGGCATCTCCCGCCACGCCAGCACCCACGCCGCCGGGGTCGTTATCTCCAGGGAGACCCTCACCGACTATGTCCCCCTGCAGCGCGGCGCCCGCACCGACAGCCAGGAGGCGGTGATGACCCAGTTCTCCATGGGCGACATCGCCCGCATCGGCCTACTCAAGATGGACTTTCTGGGGCTGGCCAACCTGACCATTCTGGGCAGGGCGCGCGATATTATCAAAGAGAATCACGGCGTGAACATCGACCTCTATGACATCCCCATGGACGATAAAAAGACCTTCGACCTGCTGGCCTCCGGCGAGACGGCCGGGGTCTTCCAGCTGGAGGGCGGCGGCATGCGCCGCTACATCAAGGAGCTCAAGCCGACCACCTTCAGCGATATCGCCGCCATGGTGGCCCTCTACCGGCCCGGCCCCATGGAGCACATCCCCCGCTTCATCGCTTCCAAGCACGGCCTCAAGCCGATTACCTACCCCCACCCCGCCCTGGAGAAAATCCTCAGGGAGACCTACGGCGTCATCGTCTACCAGGACCAGGTGCTCTTCATCGTCCGCGAGTTCGCCGGCTACTCCCTGGGGCAGGCCGATATCTTCCGCAAGGCGATGGGCAAGAAAATCATCGAGACGATGAAGAAAGAGAAGCGCAGCTTCATCGCCGGGGCCAAAAAGCAGGGCTATACCAGCCAGCTGGCCGAGGAGGTCTTCGCCCTCATCGAGCCCTTCGCCGGCTACGCCTTCAACAAGGCCCACAGCGTCAGCTACGCCCTCATCGCCTACCAGACGGCCTACCTCAAGGCCAACTACCCGGCGGAGTACATCACCGCCTTCCTCACCATCCACGCCGGGGAGACGGAGAAAATCGGCAACGCCGTCGCCGAGTGCCGCCGCCTGGGCATCGAGGTGCTGCCGCCGGATGTCAACCACAGCCAGCTCTATTTCTCCATCGAGGCCAACGGCAGCGGTCAGCCGGCCATCCGCTACGGCCTGGCCGCCATCAAGAACATCGGCGCCGGGGCCATCGAGCCCATCATCGACGAGCGCCAGAAGAGCGGCGAGTTCAAGTCCATCGAAGACCTCTGCCGCCGCAGCGACCTGCAGTCGGTCAACCGGCGCGTCATGGAGAGCCTGATAAAAGCGGGGGCGCTGGACAAACTGGAGAACCGCGGCACCCTGCTCAACAGCGTGGGGCGCATCCTGTCGCTGGCGCAGCGGGAGCAGCGTCTGCGCGATACGGGACAGACCACCATGTTCGACCTCTGGGGGGAGACGACGACGGTGCCCCTGCCCGACCTGGAGCTGCCCCCCACGGACACCTCCGACCGGGAGAAGGCCCTCTGGGAGAAGGAGCTGATGGGGGTGAGCTTCTCCGAGAAACCGTTCAGCCCCGTCTTAAGCTCCGAGAACGCCAACGCCATCTTCTGCGGCAATATCGAGGCCGAGCTCGACCGGCAGGTCGTCGTCACCGCCGGGCGCGTCGTCAGCGCCCGCTACTCGTTCACCAAGAAAAACGAGGCCTTCGCCATTTGCGTCCTCGAAGACGTCAGCGGGCAGGTCGAGGTCATCGCCTGGCC
>DAOUEH010000130.1:0-6311 GCA_034430635.1 Dehalococcoidales bacterium
CAGCAGCCGAGCCGGAGCCCAAGACCAAGCCGAAGGCCAAGGCCAAGGCGAAGGCCAAGGCCAAGGCCAAGGCGAAACCCAAGGCCAAGGCGAAACCCAAGACCACGGCCAAACGAAAGACGAAAAAAGAACCGGAACCGGAACCGGTGGCCGAACTGGAGCCGGAACCAGAGCCCGAACCAGAACCGGTGGCCGAACTGGAGCCGGAACCGGAACCAGAACCGGTGGCCGAACTGGAGCCGGAACCAGAGCCCGAACCGGAACCTGAGCCAGCGCCAGAACCGGAACCTGAGCCAGAGCCCGAACCTGAACCAGAACCCAAGCCCGAACCAGAGCCAGAACCCGAACCTGAGCCAGAACCCGAGCCAGAGCCGGAACCCGAACCTGAGCCAGAGCCCGAACCTGAAACGAGTCTGGAGAAAATTGCGGGTGGGGCCGAGGTAAGCGTCGGCCAGCTGAACACCATCTTCCAGGCAGACCGGACCGGGGCGCAGGCGAAGCTCATGGGCAAGCAGATGGTGGTGAGGGGCAGGGTCGAGAAGGTGTTCATCCGCGACCACCTGGACGTGCGCTATATCATCCTGACCGCCGTCCAGAAGAAGGTACTCTGGAGCGTGCGCTGCTCCTTTACCAAGGAGAATATCCCCGAGTTCAGCCGCCTCGGCGAGGGGCAGACGGTTACCGTGCGCGGCGTCTACGACGGCTACAGCAAGAACATCATCCTCAACGACTGCGTGCTGGCCTGACCGGGCCCCGCCCTTATCCCTCCGGCACGGCCTCCCCGAGGATACCCAGGAACTTGTTGAGTATGCGCGCCGTGGCGCCCCAGATTACCCTGCCCCGGTAGTGGTAGGCATAGGAGGCCACTGTCCGGCCGTCGAGGACCTCGGTATCCGGCCGGCGGCATCCTTCCGCCAGCAGCGCCGGGATGGGCACCTCGATGATTTCATCCACCTCGTCCCCGTTGATGACGAAGCGGTAAGGCCATGGTATAACGGCGACGAACGGGGTGACCAGGTAGTTAGATGTCGTCGTCACCTCGTCGTCCATCTCCCCCAGCACCTCGGCGTCCCCGGGGCGCAGGCCGATTTCCTCGTATGCCTCCCGCAGGGCGGTATCCAGAAGCGTTTTATCGGCGTCCTCGCGGCTACCGCCGGGGAAAGATATCTGGCCCTTGTGTTCCTTGACCGTCTGGGTGCGCTTGATGAAGACGATATGGCACTGCCCCTCGTTCTTATAGAGGGGTATGAGGACCGCCGCCGGCACCCTCGCGGCATCATCGATGCAGCGCTTCGACCGGCGGTCGAGCAGCCCTCTCAGTTGCGTTTTCACTATTTTCCATAGTAATACGGGGACGGGTAAAAGACAACTGGCCAGCCTGGTGGTCATCCCCTTCCTGCTCAACTGGCTTGGCTGAGCCGGGCGCCGCGTTGACGCCGCTATCACCCCACGCCTATAATACCCTTGCCGTAAAGGCCGTCGCCCGGACGATATCGGGCAGCTCGGAGGAGGAATAAGGAGGCAAGCATGGAAACGAGACGGCTGGGCCGTACCGGCCAGATGAGCAGCATCGTCGCCTTCGGCGGCTTCGCCCTTTTCCGGGCCGGCCAGAAGGAGGCCGACGCCGCCCTGGAGATGGCCCTGGCGGCCGGCATCAACCACATCGACGTCTCCCCGGTCTACGGGCAGGCGGAGGAGCGCATCGGCTCGTGGCTGAAGCGTCACGGCAAGCAGTTCTTCATCGGCTGCAAGACCCACGAGCGGGAGCGGGCGGGCGCCCGGGAGAGCCTGCGGCGCTCGCTGGAGACCCTCCACATCGACGCCTTCGACCTCTTTCAGCTTCACGGGGTGGACAGCACCGCCGTCCTGGATATCGCCCTGGGGCCCGGCGGGGCGATGGAGGCTATCCTCGAAGCCAGAGACGAGGGGCTCCTGCGCTTCATCGGCATCACCGGCCATAATCCCCCGCTCCAGAATGAGGCCCTGGGGCGCTTCGACTTCGACACGGTGATGTTCCCCCTCAACCGCGTGCACGCCGCCCACCCCACCGACTGGAACGCATTCCGGCCCCTGCTGGCGACCGCCCGGAGCCGCGATACGGGCGTCATGGCCATCAAAAGCGTGGCCAAGCGGGCCTGGGAGACCCGCGACCCGGCGTCGCACCCCTACCAGACCTGGTACGAGCCCTACGATAAGGCCGAAGAAATCGAGCAAAGTCTGCGCTACACGCTCAGCCAGGCCATCACGCTGGCGGTGCTCCCCGGCGAACTCAAGCTCTGGCCGCGGATTATCGCGGCCGCCCGGCGCTTCAAGCCGATGGACGCAAAGGAGCAGCAGAAGGCCATCGCCGCCGCGGCGGTCTATGAGCCCCTGGTCGGCCCCAACATGGATTGAGGTATTATCCTAAGACTTCTTCTCCGGCTCCGGGGGCATCGGCGGGGGCTTGACGGCCTTGGTCTGGAGGGGCTTGCAGATAATCTCGGTGATGTGCAGGTCGGAGAGCTTCGTCGAAGGCGCCGCCACGGCCACCACGGCCGTATCCGCCCCGCGCCCCGTCCCCGCCACGACGACGACCTCCTCGCCGGCGGCGACTTCACCCCCATCGGTCGCCATCCAGGTAATCTCGACGCAGACCTTCATCCCCTGACAGAAGGTGCGCAGCAGGTCGGCCATGACCCGCGGCGTGTCCGTTCCGTAGAGGCGCTCGGTGTGAAAGAGCATCGTGCCGAAGTGCACGGCGTGCCCCTGCGCGGCCAGCTCGACGACCAGGTCGGCCGGGAAGCGCTGGCCCACCATGAAGCCGTACTGGTGGGGTATCACGACGATTTTCAGCCCCTTATCCGCCCACATCCTGGCGGCCAGGCGCGCCGTCTCGCCCCGTGTCGAGGCCAGGATGACCGTTTTGATGCCGCGGGCCTCGGCACGTTCGGCGGCCAGCTTCAGGGTCTCCTCCGTGTTCTCGATGCCGGGCCCTTTAAAATAAGTTATTTTTTCTTCCAAATTCTACCTCCCTGAATATATGTGGCGAATTTTCACCATTCTATCATAAAACCTAAATATTATCCCCCACCGCCCCTTTCGGTGTTATCTATTCCCACCCGGGCTACCCTCGGCATCAACTGCTTAGCCCGTAAAAAGACCCCCCATCTTGACCCTAACCCCAAATATTGCTACACTCAAATCATCAGCCGACAGGATAAAAGTGTATGAAAATCCTCACCGCCGAACAGATGAGACACATCGACCAGGAGTGCATCAAGCTGGGCGCGCCCTCAAGCGTGCTCATGGAGAATGCCGGCAAGGCCGTCGCCGAGGCCACCCGCGCCTGCCTGGGCCCCCCGGACGGCCAGCCGGTACTCTGTCTGGTGGGCGGGGGCAACAACGGCGGGGACGGCCTGGTGGCCGCCCGCTACCTCCACGACTGGGGCTATATCGTCAGCATCTATCTCTGCAGCCAGCGGCTCCCCAACGACGCCAACTACAAGCTGGCCGTAGAGCGCGGCATTACCTGCATCGATGCCCCCGATGACGAGGGCCTGGAAAAGTTCGACGGCCTGCTGGCCCTGGCTACTACCGTCATCGATGCGCTTTTAGGCACGGGGCGCCTGCGCCCCCTCGAAGGGGTCTTCAAGCAGGTGCTGGAAAGGGTAGCGGCGGCGCGGCAGCAAAGAGGGCTCACCCTCATCGCCGTGGACCTGCCCTCCGGCATGGACGCCAACACCGGCGCCGTCGACCCGGCCTGCCCCCGGGCCGACATTACGGTCACGCTGGCCTTCCCCAAGCTGGGGCAGTTCCGCCTGCCCGGGGCGGAGCGGACGGGCCGCCTTATCATCGCCGATATCGGCATACCCGCCAAGCTGGCGGATGACATCGCCACCGAGCTTATCACCGCCGGGATGGTTCGCTCCCTGCTGCCGGCGCGCCCCCTCGACGCCAACAAGGGCACCTTCGGGCGGGTGCTGGTGGCGGCCGGCTCGGCCAATTACATCGGCGCCGCCTACCTGGCCTGCAACGGGGCCCTGCGCGCCGGGGCGGGTCTGGTGACGCTGGCCACCACGCCCACGCTGCTGGCCGTCCTGGCCACCAAGCTGACCGAGGTCACTTACCTGCCCCTGCCCGAGGCTTCGCCCGGCGTCGTGGCGGCAGATGCGGTGACGGACATCAGCCAGCAGGCCGACCGGTACGACGCCCTGCTCCTGGGCTGCGGCCTGGGGCAGGAACCGGCCACGGCGGAGTTCGTCGGCGCGCTGATTCAAGAGAAAGGGCTGCCCCCGCTGGTGCTCGATGCCGACGCCCTCAATATTTTATCCGGGATACCGCGCTGGTGGCAGCAGCTTACCGACGACGCCATACTCACGCCCCACCCCGGCGAGATGGCCCGCCTGGCCGGGACGACGGTGGACGAGGTGCAGGCCGACCGCCTGGGCACCGCCGGGAAGTTCGCCGCCGAGTGGCGCCAGACCGTCGTCCTCAAGGGGGCCTATACCGTGATTGCCACCGCCGACGGGCGCTGCCGCATCAGCCCGTTCGCCAACCCGGCCCTGGCCTCGGCGGGGACGGGCGACGTTCTGGCCGGTATCATCGCGGCGCTGGTGGCCCAGGGGCTGCCCCCCTTCGATGCCGCCACGCTGGGGGTCTACCTGCACGCCAAGGCCGGGGAGATGGTCGGCGACGAGATGGGCGATACCGGCGCGATTGCCTCCGACCTGCTGCCGGCGCTGCCGCTGGCCATCAAGCGACTCAAAGAACCCACCGAGGAGGAATGAGGGAGATGTTACTGGCCGTCGATATCGGCAATACCAATATCACCATCGGCATGTTCCAGGGCGACGAGTTGAAGGCCACCTGGCGTATCGGCACCGGCGTCCACCGCATGCCGGACGAGTACGGCGTGCTCATCCTCAACATGCTGAGCTATAACGGCATCGAGCCCGGCGATATTAAAGAAGGGGCCCTGAGCTGCGTCGTCCCGCCCCTGCTGACGACCTTCAACGAGGTCTTCCAGCGCTATTTCACCATCCAGCCCCTGGTGGTGGGGCCCGGCGTCAAGACGGGGATACGCATCCGCATGGACAACCCGCGCGAGGTCGGCGGCGACCGCATCTCCAATACCGCCGGGGCCATCAAGCTCTACGGCGGCCAGCCGCTCGTCGTCGTCTGCCTGGGGACAGCCACCGTCTTCGACACGATTTCCGAGGAAGGCGACTACCTCGGCGGGGCCGTCGCCCCCGGCATCGCCATCGCCGCCGAGGCCCTCTATACGCGCACCGCCGCCCTCCCCAGGGTGGAGCTGGTACGCCCCAAGCGGGCCATCGGCACCAACACCCAGGCCGCCATGCAGTCCGGCATCATCTTCGGCTACGCCAGCCTCATCGACGGCATCGTGACGCGCATACAGGAGGAGCTGGGCAAAAAGGCCTTCGTCGTGGCCACCGGCGGCTACGCCGATATCATCGCCAGCGAGAGCAAGGTCATCGATAAAGTCAACCCCGACCTGACACTTATCGGCATCAAGGCCATCCACGACATGAACCAGGAGTAGCTTATAATATTGATAGAGAGTCCAAGAGAGGTGAATCCTCTCTTATCATAATCCCCCTCTCCTGTGAAACCTCGTCTGGAGTGGGGGATACTGGGGGAGAGGTAGACACTCATCCCCGAAGGTTCGAAAAAATGCTTAAAGACAAGACCATCGTCCTCGGCATCACCGGCGGCATCGCCGCCTACAAGGCCGCCGATATCGCCTCCAAGCTCACCCAGGCCGGCGCCAGGGTGGAGGTGGTCATGACGGCGGCCGCCGTCAAGTTCGTCACGCCGTTGACGCTGCGCAATATCACCCACCGGCCGGTGGTGACCGACATGTTCTCGCTGGCCTCGGAGTGGAGCGAGGAGCACGTCGTCCTGGCCGAGGCCGCCGACGCCATCCTCATCGCCCCGGCCACGGCCAACACCATCGCCCGCCTGGCCGCCGGTATCGCCGACGACATGCTCGGCACCGTCGTCCTGGCGACGCGGGCCCCGGTCGTCATCGCCCCCGCCATGAACGACCTGATGTACGAGAACACGGTGACACGTGGAAACATAGAAAAGCTCCGGGAGCGCGGCTTCACCATCATCGAGCCGGACTACGGCCGCCTCGCCTCCGGCAAGATGGGCAAGGGCAGGCTCCCCGATACCCCGGCGATACTAGCCGTCGTCGAGCGGGTGCTGGGACAAAAACATGATTTAGAAGGCAAGCACATCGTCGTTACCGCCGGGGGCACCCGGGAGCCCATCGACCCGGTGCGCCATATCGGCAACCGCTCCTCCGG
>DAOUEH010000131.1:0-4120 GCA_034430635.1 Dehalococcoidales bacterium
GGCGGTAACCTCCGGCATCTGCTGCGGCTTGACGGCCAGGACGACGACATCTTTGTCTTTGACGGCAACTTTATTATCGGCGGTAACGGCCACACCGTACTGCTTTTTAAGGTAGGCGCGGCGCTCGTCGCTGACGTCACTGACGCAGGTATCGCGGGCCGCGGCCAGCTTCCTGGCGAGCACCGCCGCCAGCATGGCCTCGCCCATGTTGCCGCCGCCGATAAAAGCGATTTTCATAAGAGGTGAACCTATCCCCCTTTATCCCCCTCTCCCTATTTACCCCCTGTCATTGCGAGCGAAGCGAAGCAATCCTCTTTATCGGTTTTAAAGATTGCTTCGTCGCTATGCTCCTCGCAATGACATGCCCATTCTACTTCACCACGATATTCACCAGTTTGCCGGGCACGTAGATGATATTGAGGATTTTCTTCCCCCCGATGTGGGGCAGCACTTTAGGCTGCTGGGCGGCCAGCTTGCGGGCCTCGTTTTCGGTAATGGAGGCCGGCACCATGACCTTATCGCGCACCTTGCCGTTGACCTGGATGACCAGGGTAATCTCCTCCTCCTTGATGAGGGCCTCGTCCCACTCCGGCCAGGCCTGGTCGTGGACGCTGTAATCGTAACCCAGGCGCTGCCATAGCTCCTCGGCGATGTGCGGGCAGGCCGGGGCCACCAGCAGCAGCAGCGACCTGACGGATGTCTGCCAGGCGGCCCCGCCGACGGCAGCGGTCTCTCTGACCTTGGTCAGGTAGTTGGTGAACTCCATCAGGGCGGCCAGCATGGTGTTGAAATGGATGCGCTCGATGTCGTCGCTGACCTTCTTGATGGTCTGGTGGGTCAGGCGGGCCAGGGCCGTCTCCTCCGATTCGGAGGCGACCTTACCCGGCTCGTAACCTTCCAGCGCCAGGCGCCAGACACGGTTGAGCCAGCGGCTGACGCCCCCGATGCCGCTGTCGTCCCACTCGCCGCCCTGCTCCCAGGGCCCGATGAACATCAGGTAGGCGCGCACCACGTCGGCTCCCAGCTCGGCCACGTAGGCGTCCGGGTTGACCACGTTGCCCCGTGACTTGCTCATCTTCTGACGGCCGGAGATAATGTGCCCCTGGTTGAACAGCCTCAGGAACGGCTCGCCGAAATCGATGAGGCCCATGTCGCGCATGGCCTTGGTGAAGAATCGCACGTAAAGCAGGTGCATCACGGCGTGCTCCGCCCCGCCGGTATAGAATTCCACCGGCAGCCAGAGTTTTACCTTCTCAGGGTCGAAGGCGGCTTTATCGTAATGCGCGCTCACGTAGCGCAGGAAATACCAGGACGAGCAGACGAAGCTGTCCATAGTATCCGTCTCGCGCCGCGCCGGGCCGCCGCACTTTGGGCAGGTGGTGTTGACGAATTGCTCGTTGTATTTCAGGGGCGACTCGCCGGTGGGCTTGAACTCGGCGTCCTCCGGCAGCCGCACGGGCAGGTCTCGTTCCGGTACGGGGACGACGCCGCATTTATCGCAGTAGACCATGGGGATGGGCGCCCCCCAGTAGCGCTGGCGGGATATCGACCAGTCGCGGATGCGGTAGCTCACGGTACGCCGGCCCCAGCCTTTTTCTTCCAGGTATTCGGATACGGCCTCGATACCCTCAACCGAGGGCAGGCCGTCGAACCGCCCGGAGTTGACCATTTTACCCGGCTCGATATAGGCCGCGGTAAGCGGCTGGCCGTCCCAGTCCGGCGGCGCGATGACCACCGGCACCGGCAGTTTATATTTTTGAGCGAAGGCGAAGTCGCGCTCGTCGTGGGCGGGCACCGCCATGACGGCCCCGGTGCCGTAGCTCAGCAGCACGTAGTCGGCAACCCAGACGGGGACTTGGGTGCCGTTGAGACGGTTCAGGCAATACGAGCCCGTGAAGACGCCGTCCTTCTCTTTCTCGGTGGAGAGGCGCTCGATTTCGTTCAGCTTACGCGATTTGGCGACGTAGGCCGTCACGGCGGCCTTGTTCTCCGGCGTGGTCAGCTTGTCCACCAGCGGGTGCTCCGGGGCCAGCACCATGAAGGTCACGCCGAAGGCGGTATCCGGCCGGGTGGTGAAGACGCGGATTTCTTTTTCAGCCACGCCGGGGCAATCCAGGCCGAAGGAGATTTCCGTGCCGTAGCTCTTGCCAATCCAGTTGCGCTGCATTGTCTTGATGCGTTCCGGCCAGTCGATGCCCTCGAACTCCAGCAGCTCGTCGGCATACTTGGTGATGCGGAAGAACCACTGCTCCAGGTCGCGGCGGACGACGGGCGTCTCGCAGCGCTCGCAGACGTCCTCGCCGACGACCTGCTCGTTGGCCAGCACCGTCTGGCACTGGGGACACCAGTTCACCGGGGCCTTGGCGCGGTAGGCCAGCCCGGCATCAAAGAGCTTGAGGAAGAACCACTGCGTCCACTTATAGTAGTCCGGCAGGCAGGTGATGACCTCACGGCTCCAGTCGTAGATGGCGCCGATGCTCTTGAGCTGGCGGCGCATGTTGGCGATGTTGTCCATCGTCCAGGTGAAGGGGTGGATGCCCCGCCGGATGGCGGCGTTCTCGCCGGGCAGCCCGAAGGCGTCGAAGCCCATGGGATGCAGGACGTTATAGCCCCGCATCCGCTGGTAGCGCGCCCGCGTGTCCGAGGGCGCCATGGCGTACCAGTGGCCGATGTGCAGGTCGCCGGAGGTATAGGGGAACATGGTAAGGGCGTAGTATTTGGGGCGCGGGTCGTCGTCGTGGACTTCGTAGAGTTTGTCCGCCGCCCACTTCTGCTGCCATTTCTTTTCGATTTCCGCGGGGTTATACTTGTCCGTCATAGCTCCGCTCCGTTCTCACCCGTTACCATTTACACCTTATTATGTAATATTATCTATTGCTCTCGAAGCTATTTTAACAGTAAATCATACTACGTGTAAATATGGGGGCGGGGCGGGATAGATTTCAGGACAGGCCGCCGACGTGCCGAGGGTGGGTGGGAAAGAAATACTCTGCGGGGCGGGGGGTAGAAACATCAGGTAACGGGCAGATTACGCCTCTGTTGTTGTCATGAGATAATGAAAATAGCCTATTATCAGAGCCACTAAAAAGAAGACGTGCCAATCGTAGAATAACCAGTCCCAGAAATCCCGGTATATCCGGTTCGGCTCGTTATTATCGATTCTCACGGCTAAAACCCCGGCAGATGGCTTCAACCACTATAATTCTAAATTGCTGATAAATTCAAATCGCCTAGCTAGAGGATTTCCTTTTACCCTTGCGCCACAGTCCCTTATAGCTTAAAATAAATAAACCGTGCCGAAGTGGCGGAATGGCAGACGCGGCAGTCTCAAAAACTGTTGAGGGGCAACCCTCGTGTCGGTTCGAGTCCGACCTTCGGCACCATAATCCCCCTATTCCCCTATTCCCCTCGTCTGTTATACAATAATACTATTCATGGACACTTTCGTCGTCGTCCTGCAATCAGTGCTGGTGCTGCTGGGCATCGGCGCCATTGGCTTCTGGGTAACCCGCCGCGGCATTATCCCGGAAAACGTCCTGAGTTTTCTCTCCCGCCTGGCCATCGATATCGCTTTGCCGTGTCTCGTCTTTTCCAGCATTATGTCAAACTTCTCCCCCGACGAGTTCCCGGACTGGTGGCAGCTGCCCCTCTGGTGGTTCGCCTTCGCCGGAATCTCACTGGTGCTCACCCTCATCACCATGTTTATCTCGCGGAAGGATACCCGCGGCGAGTTCGGCCTGAACCTCTTCTACCAGAACGGGCTCTTCTTCCCGCTTATCATCATCAGCGGCATCTTCGGGACGGACGCCGCCTACCTGCCCCAGCTCTATATCTTCATCATCATCCACCCCGTCATGTTCTTCAGCACCTATCACCTCTTTCTCCGCAGCAAGAGCAAGCAGAAGGCCGTGCAGTGGCACCGCATCTTCAACCCCATCCTCATCGCCACCGTGCTGGCCGTGGTCGTGCAGCTCTTCAACGGCCGCGACCACCTGCCGGATTTCCTGAAAGACATCCTGCAAATCCTGGGGAACATGGCGCTGCCGCTCATCATGATTATCCTGGGGGGCAGCCTCTACCTGGACTTCAAGCAGAAGGGCAAGATTTACTGGGCCGAGAT
>DAOUEH010000132.1:0-7542 GCA_034430635.1 Dehalococcoidales bacterium
TTTTCCCACCCTAGCCGCCCTCGTCATCGGCGGCTTAGCCCGAAGAAAAATCCTCCTTAATCCCCCTTTACAAAGGGGGACAATACATCTTGCACAATGGGTCGTCTCCCTTTCGTAAAGGGAGACCGAGAAGGATTTAGCCCCCAGGTGAGTAGCCCGCGAAGAGGGGGCGCAGCCCCCCTTTACAAGCGGGTGTTTAAAAGGGGCGAAGCCCCTCTTCTAAAAATAAATTCCCCCTCTCCTGCGGCACGCCTCGTCAGGAGAGGGGGATAAAGGGGGTGAGGTAAAAAATCCCCCAAAACAAACGACATAAATTTACAAAGACAGCCGCTTTAGAATCTCCTGGCGGGTAAGACCCGCCACCTCGATGACCTTGCGGCGGCTGGTCCGGCCGCTGACGATGCCGATATAAGACTTGCTTACCCCCAGCGCCTTACTGAGGAGAACGATAAGCTCGCGGTTGGCCCTGCCCGCCACCGGCGGCGCCACAACCCGCACCTCGAGCACGCCCTCAATGAGGCCGGTAATTTCGCTGCGGCCGGCGTTGGGGGTGACCTTTACGGGCAGACGTTTGTCCTGAGTGTCCCGGGGCAGCTTATTCACAGGTTAACTGATAATGGGAATGGGTAGCTAGTCGTAGCCGCCCCCGCCGCCGCCTTCACCGCGCCCGACCAGCAGGGCGATGGACCCCAGGAGGAGTATCATAGCCCCGGTGAACCAGAACGACCAGGTGAACTGGGCGCCGAGTCCTATGTCGACATCCAGAATGGTGACGATACCCAGCGCGACGCAGATAGCGCTGAGACTGCCGATGATTGCCGCTGCCAAGCCCATAAAATACCTCCTTCGGTTTATCCTCAGAGCCTGATGGTATATAATTATATCCGGAGATTTCTAGATACGTTTGGAGATACTATAGCATGAAACTGGTAAATAATCTATACGCCTACCCGGAGCAGGGGATGCTGGACTGCAATACCTATGTCATCGCGGGGGAGCCCGGCCTCATCGTCGACCCCGGCAACCCGGACTACCTGGAAACGAAGGTGGAAGCCATGCGCCGCGACGGCCTCGACATCGAGAAAATCGGCACCATCCTCAATACCCACCTCCACATCGACCACTGCGGGGCCAACGAGGCCTTCAAGCAGCTCAGCGGGGCGCGCATCGCCCTGCACCCCGTCCAGAAAAAGAACTACCGGCTGGTGGTTATCGACGGGGCGCGCGTCTTCGGCATGACGCCCGGCGAGTTTACCGAGGACTATCTCCTGGAGGAGAGCAGTCTGAAAAGCGGCGCTACGGAGATAGAGATGATAGAGGCCCCGGGGCACTCGCCGGACTGCGTCTGCTTTTACCTGAAGAAGGGGAAAATCCTCGTCTGCGGGGACGTGCTCTTCGAGATGAACACCGGCCGGGTGGACCTGCCCGGTGGCAGCGTCGCCGACCTGAAGCAGTCCATCGAGGCCCTTTCCAAAATGGCAATCGAGCACCTGCTCCCCGGGCACATGGGCATCGTCAGCGGGGCCGATAAGGTCGCCGCTAACTTCGATTTCATCCGGAGCAACGTCTTTCCATGGCTGTAAGCGGCCCGCCTCCGGGGGCCTACGAGCTGGGGCCCATAAGGCCGCCCAGCGAGGCCTATTCGCTGCTCATCCGCGTCACGCGCAACTGCCCCTGGAACCGCTGCAAGTTCTGCCCCATCTATAAAGAGGCCCGGTTCGGCCTGCGCACCGTCGCCGAGGTCAAGGCGGATATCGATAGGGCCAAAGCTATCCACGACGAAATCGCCGCCCTGGCCGGGCGGACGGGCGGGACCATCCCGCAGGCGGCCGCCGCGTACGCATCGAGCGCCCCCGGCGACGCCGCCCGCAACGTGGCCCTGTGGCTCTACGCCGGAGGAGAAAACGCCTTCCTGCAGGACGCCAATACCCTCGTCATGAAGACGCCGCAACTCGTGGAGATTATCAAGTACCTTAAGGAGACCTTCCCCGGTGTCAGGCGCATCACGTCCTATGCCCGCTCGCAGACGGCGGCCCGCAAGACAATAGATGAGCTTAAGGAGTTGCGGGAGGCGGGGCTATCGCGGCTGCACATCGGGCTGGAGTCGGGCTACGACCCGGTGCTGGAGTTCATGAATAAGGGAGTCACCGCCGCCGAGCACATCGCCGGGGGGAAGAACGTGGTGGCCTCCGGCATCTCGCTGAGCGAGTACGTCATGCAGGGGGCGGGCGGTAAAAAGTGGTGGCGAGAGCACGCTTTAGCAACGGCCCGCGTCCTCAACGAAATCAACCCCGATTTCATCCGCCTGCGCACCCTGGCCATCCAGCCCCGGATGCCTTTACATAAAGATGTAGTCAGCGGCGCCTTCGTCCGGGCCGGCGACGAGGCAATCGTGGCGGAAATCAAGCTCTTGCTGGAAAACCTGGAGGTCACCTCGCGGGTGGTGAGCGACCACATGATAAACCTCCTTCCGGAGATAGAGGGCAAGCTCCCCGAAGATAAGGGAAGGCTGCTTGAGGTCATCGCCCGCTTTCAGGGGTTGAGCCAGCCGGAGCGCGATAACTACAAGCTGGGGCGCCGCCTGGGGGTGTATAATAAGCTCGACGATATGAGCGATGCTCACCGTCACGCCGAGGTCGCCGCGGCGCTGGAGAGGCTGAAGGCAGCGGGAAGCGACCTCGACGGGGTGCTCTATAAGCTCATGGAGGGGTTTATCTAGCAATGGGTCAGGCAGAGGCAATCGGCAGGCAGCTGCGGCAGAAGGGGCTGACGCTGGGGGTGGTGGAATCGGCCACGGGCGGGCTGATAGCCCACCTGATTACCAACGTCCCCGGCTCGTCCGACTATTTCAAAGGAGCGGTGACCGCCTACAGCAACGCGATAAAAACCGGGCTCATCGGCGTCAAGCCGGCGACGCTCGACGCCTATGGGGCGGTAAGCCCCCAGGTGGCCGGGGAGATGGCCGCCGGCGGGAGGCGGGCGCTGGGGGTGGATATCTGCCTGGCCGATACCGGCATCGCCGGGCCGGGCGGGGCCACGGCGGGCAAACCGGTGGGGCTCTTCTACCTGGGGCTGGCGCATGAGGGCGGGGTCTCCAGCCGCCGGTACGAGTGCCACGGCTCCCGCGAGGAGAACAAGCGGCTGGCGGCAGAGGCGGCCCTAGGCTGGCTAGAGGAGTATCTAGCTGGGCCGGGGGGCTAGTCGGTAGCAATCATCACGTTGGATGCCTTGATGACGGCGTAGACCTCCTTGCCGGGGGCCAGTCCCAGCCTCTCGGCGGAAGACTTGGTGATAATCGAGACGACCTCGGCGCCGCTGGTAAGCTCCACCACTATCTCCGAGTTGACGGCCCCGGGCGTGACCTTTTTCACTTTCCCTTTGAGCACGTTGCGGGCACTGATTTTCATGGGGCACCTCCTGACGAGATACTCTCTATTATCGATAATAGAGGCATCGCACCGGGTTGTCAATTGCCATAATCACCAGTCAATGCTATACTCTGACCGTATTATGTGCTTGATTGGATGGGAGATTACCTGTGAAGAGAATCGACGGGCGTGCCTATGACGAGCTGCGGCCGGTAAAAATCATCCCCGGCTACCAGAGCTTCGCCGAAGGCTCGGCGCTCATCAAGCTGGGCAAGACCCACGTGCTGTGCTCGGTGAGTGTCGAGGAGAGGGTGCCGAGCTTCCTCAAGGGGAGCGGCACCGGCTGGATTACCGCCGAGTACGCCATGCTCCCCCGGGCCACGGTGACGCGCACCCAGCGCGACGCCACCCTGGGGAGGGTAGGCGGGCGCAACCAGGAAATCCAGCGGCTCATCGGGCGGTCGCTGCGGGCGGCTACCGACCTCGACCAGCTGGGGGAGCGTACTCTGATGGTGGACTGCGACGTCATCCAGGCCGACGGCGGCACGCGCACGGCGGCCATCACCGGCGCCTACGTCGCCCTGCACCGGGCGCTGGAGACGCTGCAGAAGATGGGAATCGTCTCGTCGCTGCCTTTTAAGAGCGCCGTGGCAGCCACCAGCGTCGGCATCGTCCAGAGCTACATGATGACCGACCTCTGCTACGACGAGGACGCCCAGGCGGCGGTGGACTTCAACGTGGTGATGACGAGCAAGGGCGAGTTCGTCGAGGTGCAGGGCACCGCCGAGGGCAAGCCCTTCAGCAAGCAGGCCATCGACGACCTGCTCTCGCTGGCGGAAAAGGGTATCCGGCAGCTCTTTCAGGTTCAGCAGGAAGTGCTGAAGAACAGCAAGTAATTCACACCCCTCCGCCCCATCGGAGTTATCTATTCACACCCGGCCGCCCTCGTCATCGGCGGTTTAGCCCGTAGGGCACACCTCCCGACCACCCCATAGGAGTAATCTATTCCCACCCGACCGCCCTCATCATCCGCAGCTTAGCCCGTAGTTTCTGTCCCCCATCCCCCTTTATCCCCCTTCCCCCAGGGGAAGGGGGAAATTGTTTTGAGAGGGGCTAGCGCCCCTCTCCGCAGGCTACTCCCCTGGTTAGAAACGGGGCGTTTAAGAGGGGCTTCGCCCCTCTTTCTATAAATTCCCCCTCTCCAAACAGAATAACCGAAGCCTTCCTCGGATGCCGAGTTTTGAGAGGGGGATAAAGGGGGTGAGGCAAAAAGAACCCCGCTGTAGACCGGCTACCACTCTCAAACCTAGACAGCTACGCACGCGGCGTAATATAATAATATGTTAAGGAAGTTATCAAAATGCCGTCTCTTTACGTTGTGGCCACCCCCATCGGCAACCTGGAAGACATCTCGCTCCGGGCGCTGCGCGTGCTGCGCGAGGTGAAGCTGATTGCCGCCGAAGACACCCGCAAGACACGGCGGCTGCTGACCGCCTACGAAATCAAGACGCCCCTGACCAGCTACTACGAGCACAACAAGCTCACCAAGCTGGACTATATCCTGGACTGCCTGGGCGACGGCGACATCGCCCTGGTCTCCGAGGCGGGCATGCCCGGCATCTCCGACCCCGGCTACGAGCTTATCCTGGCCGCTTACGAAAGGGACATACCGGTCGTGCCGGTGCCGGGACCCTCGGCGGTGACCACCGCCCTGGCCGTCTCGGGCCTGCCCACGGACAGGTTCCTCTATATCGGCTTCCTGCCGGCCCGGAGCGCCGCCCGCCGGCGGGCGCTTACGGCCATCTCCGGCGAGCCGGGGACGCTCATCATTCTGGAGGCGCCGCACCGGCTGAAAGCGGCCCTGGCCGACATCCTGGAAACCCTGGGAGACAGAAAAATGGCCGCCGCCCGCGAGCTTACCAAGCTCCACGAGGAGGTCTTCCGGGGGACGGTAAGCCAGGCCATGGCGCATTTCACGGCGCCCCGGGGCGAGTTCACTCTGGTGATTGAGGGGCGGGGTGCCAGAGAGAAGCCCCAGCTTACCGATGAAATCGAGCGGCAGCTGCAAAAGATGTATGCCGCCGGGGCCACGGCCAAGGAGGCGGTGGCGGCGGTGGCCGTCGAGACGGGCCTGCCCCGCCGGGAGCTTTACCAGACCTGGCTCAAGCTGAACAATAACTAAAAAAAATCGGCTGTAATTCCCGGGTCAAGCCCGAGAATGACATTAAGGTATAATAACGATTAAGGAGTAATATCATGCGTCGCGGCTGTATATCATTAGGCGAGATTAAGTGTGACGAGTGCGGCAACGTCATCCCCTACCCCGACCGCTACCTGGCCATCAACGAGACGAACGGCGTCGAGGACGAGGAAGGCGATACCCGCCGCTACTGCTTGGAGTGCTGCCTCAAGAAGGGCTACGCCCAGTACAAGGAAGAGAAGGGCGAGCGGGTGCTGACCTTTTTCTAGGCCGGTCATGCTACTCCCATCACGCCGAACAACATGAGCGAGAGAATCTTCATCGGTGTCGCCTGGCCCTACGCCAACGGCTCGCTGCACCTGGGGCAGATTGCCGGGGCCTACCTCCCGGCGGATATCTTCGCCCGCTACCACCGCACCCGCGGCAACGAGGTGCTCATGGTCTCCGGCTCCGACCAGCACGGCACCCCGACCACCATCAAGGCCGAGCAGACGGGCAAGACCCCGGCGGAAATAGCCCAGTTTTACCAGCGGGAGTTCCTGGACTGCTGGCAGAAGTTCGGCATCTCCTTCGACCTCTTCACCACCACCGGCACCAGAAACCACGCCGGGGTGGCGCAGGACATCTTCCTCAAGCTCCTGGAGAAGGGCTACCTCTACAAGGACACGGTTTCGCAGGCCTACTGCTCCAGCTGCCAGCGCTTCCTGCCCGACCGCTATATCGAGGGCACCTGCCCCAACTGTAGTTCGCCCAACGCCCGCGGCGACCAGTGCGAGGCCTGCGGCAAGCTGCTGGATGCCCCCGACCTCATCGAGGCCCGCTGCCGCCTCTGCGGGACGCCCCCCGCCTATAAAGACTCCGAGCAGTTCTTTTTCAAGCTGCCTGCCTTCCGCGATAAGCTGCTCGACTGGGTGAGGGGCAAGAAACACTGGCGGCCGAATGTCCTCAACTTCACCACGCGGTTCCTGGAAGAGGGGCTCATCGACCGGGCCATCACCCGCGATATCGGCTGGGGCGTGCCGGTGCCGGTCGAGGGGTTCGAGGACAAGCGTATCTACGTCTGGTTCGAGGCCGTTATCGGCTACCTCTCGGCGTCGAAACAGTGGGCTAAAGAAATCACCGGGGACGCCGATAAGTGGCGCCCCTTCTGGAGCGAGGGGGGCAAGAGCTACTATTTCATCGGCAAGGACAATATTATTTTCCATACCATCATGTGGCCGGCCATGCTCATGGGCTACGGGGGGCTGGCCCTGCCCTACGACGTGCCTTCCAACGAGTTCATGACCATCGAGGGGAAGAAGATTTCCACCAGCCGGAACTGGGCGGTCTGGCTGCCCGACTACCTGGCGCGCTACGACCCCGACCCCCTGCGCTATATATTATCCATCAACATGCCGGAGAGCAGCGATACGGACTTCTCCTGGCGCGAGTTCGTCCGCCGCAACAACGACGAGCTGGTGGCCGCCTACGGCAACCTGGTCAACCGGGTGCTCACCTTCGTCTACCGCAACTTCGACGGCAGGGTGCCGGAGCCCGGCACACTCAGCGAGGCCGATAACGCCCTGATGAAAAACACCGCGGCGGCCCTGGAGGAGACGGGCAGGCTCATCGCCGCCTGCTCCTTCAAGCAGGCTATCATGACCGCCATGGCCGCCGCCCGCGAGGTCAACCGCTACCTGGACGAGAAGGCCCCCTGGAAGGTCATCAAGGAAGACCGGCCGGCCGCCGCCGATTCTCTGTACGCGGCCCTCTACGCGATATCGTGTCTGAAAACGGCCCTCTATCCCTTCCTGCCCTTCAGCTCGCAGAAAGTGCACGAGTACCTCGGCTTCGCCGGCCGGGTGGAGGAATACGGCTGGCAGGTGCAGGACCTGCCCCCGGGCCAGAGGCTCCGGGAGCCGCAGCCCCTCTTTACCAAGCTCGATGAGGCCGTCATCGAGGAGGAGACCAGGCGTATTGGAACTTAAGCGGATT